>ONSW01000058.1 GCA_900320595.1 uncultured Eubacteriales bacterium
CGCGCGCCGATGCGCTTCTTTTCCTTTTCGCACCAGATGATCATCTGCCCGTCGCCGGGGAACATCTCCAGCACCAGCTCGAGATGGCGCATCCGGGGATCGTCGCGCGAGGGGAGCCGGACATAGAGCTTCTGCTCCCGCTTTTCCTGCGCCGTCTCCGCGCCGGCCGTCGCGTCCGTGATCGGGCGGATCGCGTCGCACATCAGCTGCGGCTCCTTTTCGTCGCGCACGCTGATGCGCCCCTTGGCAATCACGGCCTCGTTTTCCCGGATATAGGCCCCACAGGTGTCGAGCGTCTTCTGGAACACGATCAGCTCCATCGAGCCGGTATCGTCCTCGAGCACGACATAGCTCATGAGGCTGTTGTTTTTCGTCGTGCGCGTGCGGGCCGAGGCGATCACGCCCGCGAGCGTGACGTACTGGCCGTCGGCATAGCGGTGCTGTCCCTCGCTCTGGGCAAAGTCGGCCATCAGCGGCCCGATCTTTGCCGCGCCGATGCGCCGCACGGTGTCGTGGTATTCGTCCATCGGGTGGCCGGAGAGATAAAGGCCGGTCGCCTCCTTCTCCATGGCCATGAGCTCGCGCTTCGTAAATTCCTCGACCTCCGGCACCGGGATCGAGACGATCTTCTCGTCGCCGTCGTCGCCGCTGCCGAAGAGGTCAAACTGGCCGGAGATGTTCTCCTTCTGCGCGCGGCTGACGCTGTCGAGCACCGCGGAGGCGATCTGGGTCAGCGCGCGGCGCTTATAGCCCAGGCTGTCGAACGCGCCGGCGCGGATCAGGCTTTCAAGCGCGCGGCGGTTCATTTCGCCGCCCGCCATGCGGCGGCAGAACTCCTCAAAGCTGCGGAAGGCGCCGCCGCGCTCCCGCTCGGAGACGAGGGCGTTGATCACGCCCCAGCCGATGCCCTTGATCGCGACGAGGCCGAAGCGGATGTTCTCGCCCGAGACGGTGAAGTTCGGGCCGGACTCGTTCACGTCCGGCGGCAGCAGGCGGATGCCCATCTCCTTGCACTCGGCGATATATTCGGCGACCTTGCCGCTGTTTTCAAGCACGCTCGTCAGCAGCGCGGCCATATACTCGCGCGGGTGGTGGCGCTTCATATAGGCCGTGCGGTAAGCCACGATGGCATAGCTCACGGCGTGCGCCTTGTTGAAGGCGTAGCTCGCGAAGTCCAGGATCTCGTCATAGATCGAGTTGGCCACCGCCTCGCTGACGCCGTTTGCCAGTGCGCCGGCGATGTTCCGCTTCGGGTCGCCGTGGACAAAGGCCACGCGCTCGGCGTCGATGACGGCGTGCTTTTTCTTGCTCATCGCGCGGCGGATCAAATCGGCCTGGCCGAGCGAGAAGCCCGCGAGCCGGCGGAAGATCTCGATGACCTGCTCCTGGTAGACGATGCAGCCGTAGGTGACGTCCAGGATCGGGCGCAGCAGCTCGTGCTTGTAGCGGATCTTTTCCGGGTGCGCCGAGCATTCGATAAAGCGCGGGATCGAATCCATCGGGCCGGGGCGGTAGAGCGCGATGACGGCCGTGATGTCCTCGATGCTCTGGGGCTTGAGCGAGGTGCAGACGCCGGTCATGCCCGTGCTTTCAAGCTGGAACACGCCGGAGGTGTGCCCCTCGGAGAGCATGCGGAAGGTCTCGGGGTCGTCGTCCGGCACCTTGTCGATGCGGAAGTCCGGCGTATGGCGGCGGACGAGATCCTCCGCGTCCTTCAAGACCGTCAGGTTGCGCAGCCCGAGGAAGTCCATCTTCAGAAGGCCGAGCTCCTCGAGCGTCGTCATCTGATACTGGCAGACGACGGATTCGTCGTTTTTCGCCAGCGGGACGTATTCATACACCGGCTTTTCGGTGATGACCACGCCGGCGGCGTGGGTCGAGGCGTGGCGCGGCATGCCCTCGAGCGCGCGGGCCACGTCGATGAGCCGATGGAGCGTGTCGTTGGAATCGTACATCTCGCGCAGCGGCTTCGACAGCCCCAGCGCCTCGTCGATCGTCATGTTCAGCGCCGTTGGCACCGCCTTGGCGACGGCGTCGGTGTCGGCATAGCTGACGTCGAGCGCGCGGCCGACGTCGCGGATCGCCATGCGGGCGGCCATCGTGCCGAAGGTGACGATCTGGGCGACGTGGTCAGAGCCGTAGAGGCGGTTGACGTAGTCGATGACCTCGCCGCGGCGGTTGACGCAGAAGTCCACGTCGATATCCGGCATGGACACGCGCTCCGGGTTCAAAAAGCGCTCGAAGAAGAGGCTGTATTTGATCGGGTCGACGTCCGTGATATGCAGACAGTAGGACACCACGCTGCCCGCCGCGCTGCCGCGGCCGGGGCCGACGGGGATGTCCTGGGATTTGGCATAGTTGATGAAGTCCTGCACAATGAGGAAGTAGTCGACAAAGCCCATCTTTTCGATGACGCCAAGCTCATACTCCAGCTGCTCGTGCACCTCCGGCCTTGAGCCGTAGCGCTCGCGAAAGCCCTTTTCGCAGAGCTTTCTGAGATAGCTGCCGCTGTCCGCCTCGCCCTTCGGCAGCTTGAAGCGCGGCAGGTGATAGTGGCCGAATTCAAAGTCGAAATCGCACTTCTCGGCGATCTTTACCGTGTTGTCCGCGGCCTCCTGCCAGTCGGGGAAGATCGCGCGCATCTCCTCCTCGCTCTTGAGATACAGCTCCTGGCTCTCAAAGCGCATGCGCACCGGGTCGTCCACGGTCTTTCCCATCTGGATGCACATGAGCACATCCTGATAATAGGCGTCGGACTTTTCCAGATAATGCGCGTCGTTCGTCAGCACCAGCGGGATGCCCGTCTCGCGGTGGAGGCGGTAGTTGGCGTTGGCCGCCATGCGCTCCTCGCGGATGCCGTGGTCCTGGATCTCGAGATAAAAGTCCTCGCCGAACCGTTCGCGCAGCCAGAGCGCCCGCTCCTTCGCGCCCTTATAGTCGTCGTGGATCAGCTTTTGCTGGATCTCGCCGGCAAGACAGCCGGAGAGGCAGATCAGCCCCTCGGTGTGCTTTTCGAGCAGTGCCCAGTCGATGCGGGGCTTGATGTAAAAGCCGTCGGTAAAGGACATCGAGACAAGGTAGCAGAGATTGCGGTAGCCCGTCTCGTTTTTGCACAGCAGTATCAGGTGCGAATAGTCGTTGTCGCGGCCGTGCTCGCGGTCGGTCATGTTGCGCGGAGCGACATAGACCTCGCAGCCGATGATGGGCTTGATCCCCTCGGCGCGGCAGGCCTTGTAAAAGGCGACGGCGCCGTACATCACACCGTGGTCGGTGAGCGCGACGGCGCTTTGCCCCAGCTCCTTGACGCGCTTGGCCAGCTTGTCCGTGCGGCAGGCGCCGTCGAGCAGGGAATATTCGCTGTGAACATGTAAGTGAACAAAGGCCATGGCGTTCCTCCATAGTATCTAGTTTCTAGTGTCTAGTTTCTAGCTGTCGAAGACGAGAGCTTTCCGCGTCTTTCGTCCCCTAGACACTAGAAACTAAAATCTAGAAACTTGTCTTTGGCCGTTAGTCCTGCAGGGACTCGGCCAAAGACATCAGCTTGCGCAAACGGTGGCTCAGACAGCTTTTCGTGACCTTGGGGTAGGAAAGCTGCGCAAGGTCGGAAAGGCTTGCCGCCGGATTGGTGATGCGCAGCAGCGCCGCGTCCTTGAGCGGCTCGGGCAGCGCGTCCAGGCCGATCTCTTTCGCGATGCGGCGGATCGCGTCGATCTGCTCCTGCGCGGCGGCGACGACCTTGTCGGCGTTGGCGCTGTCGCAGTTGATCTGGCGCGTGATCGTGTTGCGCATCTCTTTTTCCACCTTGGCCGTCATCACGCCCATCGCCGCGCTCGGCGCGCCGAGCGCCGTGAAAAAGTCCGCGATCGTGTCGGCCTGCTTGAAATACAGCAGGTGGTTGCCGCCGCGCTGAGTCTCGCGCGCGGTAAAGCCCTGCTCGAGCAGGACGGAATAGCTCTCGCGCGCGACAGCGTGGTGCGGCGTCGCGAGCTCGAGATGATAGCGCTTTTCCGGATCGGTCACGCTGCCGCCCGCGAGAAAGGCCCCGCGCAGAAAGGAGACGCGGTCGCACTCCTCCTCGATCACGCCGAAGTTGACGTGGTGGCGCAGCGTGCCGTCCCATTCGGCGCCGAAGGCGTCGAAGATCTTTTTCAGCTTTTCGCTGTCGCGGATGAGAAAGCTGCGCTTTCCCTTTGCCTCCTCGTCCGGCAGCACGTCAAAGCCGACGGAAAAGGCGCGGCGGAAGAGCTTCGGCAGGCGGGCGGCAAAGTCGGCGCTCGCCGTGATGATGCGGATCTCCGTCTGGGAAAAGGTGTTGCAGTAGAGCAGCACGCCGTAGCTTTCGGCGACGGCGCAGCATTTTTTGTCGATTTTGGCGCGGCAGAGCTCGGCCTTGGCGTCAGAAGAAAAGGACATGGTTCTTCACCCTTATTTGTCGATGTCGCGGTTGACGTTGATCGAGGGGATACCCTTGGCGATAAAGTGGTCGTTGAGCGCGGTCGCGATCGCGACGCTGCGGTGCCGCCCGCCGGTGCAGCCGATGGCCACCGTCAGGCTGAGCTTGCCCTCCTCGATATACAGCGGCAGCAGGAATTCCAGCATCTCCTCCAGCTTTTCCATAAAGGTGCGGGTCTGCTGGAAGGAGAAGACGTATTCCTTGACCGGCAGGTCGAGCCCGCTCTTCTCCCTCAGCTCGTCCACATAAAAGGGATTGGGCAGAAAGCGGGCGTCGAAGACGAGATCCGCCTCGGCCGGCAGCCCGTGCTTATAGCCGAAGGACATCACCGTCACGTCGATCGCGCGCTTTCGCTCGCCGCCGCAGAGCAGCTCGAACAGCCGGTTCTGCAGCCGGCCGAGCGTCAGCCCCTTGGTGTTGACGACAAAATCCGCCCGCTCCTTGACCGGGGCGAGCAGCTCGGTCTCGCGCCGGATCGCGTCCTCGACCGTACCGCCGGGGACGGCGAGCGGGTGGGGGCGGCGCGATTCCTTATAGCGGCGGATCAGCGTGGACACGTCGGCGTCCATATACAGGATGCGGCAGGTGATGTCGCTGCGGCGCAGCTCGTCGATCGTCGAGAGCAGCTCGCCGAAGCCGTCCTTTTCGCGCACGTCGGTGACGAGCGCCACCTTCTCATAGCGCCCCTGCGTCGCCGCGCAGAACTCCGCAAAGCGGGGGATCAGCGCGACGGGCATGTTGTCCACGCAATAGTAGTCGAGATCCTCCAGCACGTCGGCGGCGCGGCTCTTGCCCGCGCCGGACAGCCCGGTTATGATCAAAAATTCCATTCTCTATCCCCTGTTCCCGTCCGGCTTGTTTCTCTCTTTACTGCGGGAGGCTGTCTCCGTCCTCCGGTATCTCATTGACGGTGATATGGTTGCGGTGCACGGCGGGGCCGTTGTCCTCGAGCCGGTAGTCCGGCGGGAGGATGATGATCTCCGGCTCAAGCTGCACACCCTTTTCACGCCACACCGTCTCGCGCACGTGCATCAGCAGATCGTACACGTCGTGCGAGGTCGCCCCGCCGATATTCACCACGAAGCCCGCGTGCTTTTCCGACACCTGCGCGCCGCCGACGGTATAGCCCTTGAGCCCCGCCTCGTCGATCAGCGCGGCGGCGTAATAGCCCTCCGGCCGCTTGAAGGCGCTGCCCGCCGAGGGCAGGTCGAGCGGCTGCTTGTCGCGGCGGCGTTCATTGAGCTCGCGCATCTTCGCGGCGATGGCCTCTCCGTCGCCCTTGTCAAGACGAAAGACGACGCTCAGCACGAGGCAGCCGCCCATCTTCTTGAACAGGCTCGTGCGATAGGCGAAGGCGCACTGCTCCCTCGTCAGCTCATAAAGCCGCTGGTCCGGCACATACAGGATGACGACGCTTTCGATCACGTCCTTGAGCTCGCCGCCGTAGGCGCCGGCGTTCATGATCGTGCCGCCGCCGACGGTGCCCGGGATGCCGGAGGCAAACTCCAGCCCCGCAAGCTCATTCTGCCTCGCAAAGCTCGCAAGCTTGGAGAGCGAGACGCCGGCCTCGGCATAGATCGCGCCGTCCGGCAGCAGGAACATCCCCGTCAGCTTTTCGGTGGAGACCAGGAAGAGCTGGTCGAGCCCCTCGTCGGGGAAGAGGATGTTCGTGCCGTTGCCGAGCATCATCGGCGCGATATGGTTGTCTTTCAGGATGCTGCACAGCCTGGACAGACTGGTCACGTCCTCCGGAGCGGCAAGCGCGCGCACCGGGCCGCCGATCCGGAACGAGCAGTGAGCGCTCATCGGCTCGTTTTCCAGCAGCGTCATGCCGGGCAGCTCGCGTTTCACGGCGGCGATCGCCTTTTCCAGGTTCTCGCGGCAGCGGTCCGCTTTTTCCTCCGGCGTCACGGCCGGGGTCTCTTTCGCTTCTTGCGTTTCCTTGTTTTCCATGTCAAACTCCAACTTTCAAACAGGATCAGAACTGTCCTGCGTCGATGGCCATGTCGTGCTCGGCGGCCAGCGCCTCGGCGGCGTTGTAGCCGAGATTCTTCTGGCGGTTGTTCATCGCGGCCAGCTCCAAAATGACGGCGAGGTTGCGTCCGGGGCGGACCGGGATGGTCACGCGCGGGACCTCGACGCCGAGGATGTTTTCCGTCTCGCTCGTGAGGCCGAGACGGTCATAGGCCTTGCCCTCCTGCCAGGGCTCGAGATGGACGACGAGGTCGATCCCGCTGTCCGGCTTGACGGAGCCGATGCCGTAGATCCGGCGCACGTTGACGACGCCGATGCCGCGCAGCTCCATGTAATAGCGGATCATCTCCGGCGCGTCGCCGATCAGCCGGTTTTTGCCGACCTTGCGGATCTGCACGGCGTCGTCGGCGATCAGCCGGTGGCCGCGCTTGATGAGCTCAAGCGCCGTCTCGCTTTTGCCGATGCCGCTGTCGCCGGTGAGCAGCACGCCCTCGCCGTAGATCTCGACGAGCACGCCGTGCATCGTCTGGCGCGGCGCGAGGTGGCTGCGCAGCGAGGAGATGACGCCCGCCTGGAATTCGCTGGTGTCCTCGGCGGTGAGAAAGACCGTGCGGTCATATTTCTCGGCCATCTCCATGCATTCGGGGAAGGGCTGCATGCCGTGGCAGATCACGAGCGCGGCGATGTCATACTGCATGAAGCGTTCGAAAGCGTCGCGCCGGCCCTCGTGGGTCAGCGTGTCGAGATAGGTGCTCTCGACACGGCCGATGATCTGGATGCGGTGGGGGTCGAAGTAATTGTAAAAGCCGGTGAGCTGCATGGCCGGACGGTTGACGTCGTAGGTCGTGATCCTGGCGCTGTCATAATCCTTCGCGGCATGCAGGAGCTCAAGATTGTGCTCTCTGGCAATGGTCTTGAGCGGGACGGAATACTTGCTTCTCATCTCTTCCTCCTTGGCGGGTATTTTCTTCTATAGTATATTGTACTCATTTTTTCTCCCGTTGGCAACGATTATTTACACGCATCCGGGCGTTTTCTTCCCCGTCCCGCGAAGGAGGCAAGGGCAATTTCTACATCTTGTGGTTTTTCGAAAGGGCGGCAACAAGCTGTGCAGGCGGGCAAAAAGGTGGGAAAAAGTGTGAAAATTTTGCTTGCATTTGCCGGATCGGTCTGCTATTATATAAAAGCTGTTTACTCAGCGAAACACAAGCAAGGAGGTGCTTCAAATATGGCAAAGTGTCAGTTCTGTGACAAGGGTGTTACCTTCGGCATCAAGGTCAGCCACTCCCACAGACATTATAGGGGGCAAGCGTCGGCCATATCGTCTTCGGCGCCTTGCGGAGAAATTTGCGCTCTGGCTTCACCGTTTTTTCTTGAGGTACACAAAGTACATCTGCGAAAAAACGTCATCGCCAGGCCACAAATTCTCTCGCAATTCGCTCTCGCCGACACGGCCGACACTTACCCGTTCCGTCTGCCACGACCATATACTATATTTTTGTGGAGGATATCGCCATGAAGCTTCTTGAAGAACGCATCCTGTCCGACGGCAAAGTGCTGCCCGGCGGCATTTTGAAGGTGGACAACTTTCTCAATCACCAGATCGACACGGCGCTGCTCTATGAGATGGCGCGGGAGCTGCACCGCCTCTTCGGCGGCGAGGGCGTGACCAAGGTGCTGACGATCGAGGCCAGCGGCATCGCCATCGCGGCCATGACCGGCTATGTCTTCGGCTGCCCGATGGTCTTTGCCAAGAAGAGCAAGACGAAAAACCTCTCCGACCGCGTTTACAGCGCCGAGGTCGAATCCTTTACCCACGGCAACACGAACACCGTGCTGGTGTCGAAGGACTATATCCTGCCGGGCGACCGCGTGCTGATCGTGGACGATTTTCTCGCCACCGGCGCGGCGCTCGTCGGGCTCAAGGCGCTGTGCGAGCAGGCGGGCGCGACCGTCGTCGGCGCGGGCATCGCGATCGAAAAGGTCTTTCAGGGCGGCGGGGACAAGCTGCGCGCCGAGGGGCTGCGTGTGGAATCCATGGCCAGGATCGCCGAAATGAGCGACGACGGGCTGACCTTCTGCTGAGGGCTTTTCCGCCGTTTTCCATAATTTCCCTACAAATCCTTAAACCATTCTCCCGCAATCGTTTCCGGGTTTTAGCACGTTAAAGCGGTTTTGTGCGAACTGCACAAAACCGCCTCTTTATTCCTGTGCAAATATGCGAAATGCCACACTTGACTTTTGTCGGCTTTGCTGTTATTTTAAGGGCGTAAAAACCGAATACCGCTTTCGATATATAGCAA
>ONSW01000075.1 GCA_900320595.1 uncultured Eubacteriales bacterium
CGGTAACAAACTGTAATATATTTGGTATCGGAAACAAACGTTCACGAAGAAAGGAGGATTTCCATGCAGTACAAAAAACCGGAGTATTGCGCCATGATCGAGGACTACATCAACAGCTTCCGCAACCGGCAGGGCTCCACCCCCTCCGTGAGACAGATCGCCAGCGGTGTGGGTCTCGCCGTGGGCACTGTTTCCAAGTACCTGTCCTATATGCGGGAGAATGGGGTGCTGGACTATGACGGTCACCGCAATATCACCACCCGGAAGTCCAAGGGATTGATGAACATGCTCTATGTGCCGCTTCTGGGTTCGGTGTCCTGCGGGATCCCGAAGTTCGCGGAGGAGAACATCGAAGAATATGTCTGCCTGCCGGAGAGCCTTTTCGGCAGGGGCGAGTTCTTCCTCCTCCGGGCCAGGGGTGATTCCATGATCGGCGCGGGCATTGAGGACGGCGACCTCGTCCTGATCCGCCAGCAAAGCACGGCTGAGTACAATCAGATCGTGGTGGCGCTGGTGGACGACGAGGCCACGCTCAAACGCTTCCGCCCGAAGGAGGATCACATCTGCCTGCATCCGGAGAACAACCGCTATGAGGACATTATCGTGGACAGCTGCCTCATCCAGGGCGTGGCTGTCAAAGTAATCAAAGACTTGGATTGAGGGAAAGGAGGACACCATAGCAGACATTGAAAACCACCCATGAACCTTTTCAACTGAATACTGAAATGAATTGCCAGGAAGGAGCGATTGTCATGACTACTACCACCACTGCCGCCAACACTTTCTATTCTTTTGCCGATCTTCCGCTGGTTCTTAACGCCAATCAGCTCGCGGGCGTGCTGAACATTTCCCGGGCTAACGCTTACCGGCTTATGCGGAGCGAGAGCTTTCCCACGCTGCGCGTCGGGAACCGCATGCTCGTTGTGCGCGACAACCTGCTGCGCTGGATGGATGAGCACTCCCTCGCATCGTGAGGTGTGCCCATGACGGAAGATAAGATTCTGGATTTCCGGGAGCGTGTGCAGCCGCGGTTGCGGGATTACCTGAAAGCGGCTCACATCGCGCTGGATGCGGACGAGTTCATCACCGCTTGCCCGATTTGCGGGGACACCGCAGGGCTGATGAAGGACGACACCTGGCTGTGCATGCACTGCGGCAAGCGGGGCGACCTGCTGGATTACGTTCTGCTCGGCCATCCCAACATGAAACCGACCGGCGCGATGCGGCATATCCAGCGCACGCTGGGTGAGACGATTCTCGAGCTTGACGCCGTGAACGCCAACGACCTCATGGAGATGGCGTTCAAGCCGACAGGCTGGTTGATCGAGAAAATGCTGGGTAAGGGCGTGTATATCCTGGCCGGTGCTTCCAAAATCGGCAAGAGCTGGCTGGTTCTCTGGCTGGCGGATCGCGTGAGCAAGGGCGAGAAAGTCTGGGAGTTTCAGACAACGCCCTGCGAGGTGCTGTATGTCAGCTTGGAGGACACCGAACAGCGTATCCAGCAGCGCCTGGGCGAGGTCACGGGCGGCGAGGCGGACAAGATCTGGATCGCCACCGAGGCTGAGCTTTTGGGCAAAGGCTTCGAGCAGCAGATCGGCAATTTTCTTGCGGCGCATCCAAATGTGGGTTTCGTGATCGTTGACACCCTGCAGCGCATCCGGCAGATGAAAACCGAGGGCTACAGCTATGGTGGGGATTACGAGGTCATGACCTCACTCAAAACCATCGCCGATCGTTTCAACATCACGATCCTGGTGGTGCATCACACGCGCAAGGAGGACTCGGACGATTCCTTCAACAAGATCTCCGGCACCAACGGCCTGCTCGGCTGTGCGGACGGGGCCATGGTCCTGCAAAAGCCCTCTCGCATCGGCAAAACAGCCACGCTGGATATCACCGGGCGCGAGGTGGCGGATCTCCGGCTGAAGCTGGAATTTGACGAGAGCAAGCGCTGGCAATTCATTGAGTACGGGACGGACAAGCCGGACGAGAGTTCGAACAAGCTGCTCGTTGCCGTACAGAAACTGGTATCAGAGTGTCACAGATGGCAGGGCACCCCCACCGAACTGACGGGTGCGCTGACGACCGTCCTGCCGCCGAATACCAAACCAAACGCATTGACTCGACAGCTCAACGCGAGCGTCCAGACCCTCGCACAGCAATACGGCGTCCGCTACGATTTCAGCCGCACACCGGACGCCCGCATGATCACGCTTTCCGAGCTGCCCGCCTGATCTCATGACGATATGACGATCATGACGGTATTCGGGTGCCCCCTGAATACCGTCATATCGTCATAAGCGTCACAGGTGCAACGCGAAAAAATGGGATATGCTATTATAAATTTCTTGCTTTAAAGTGTAAAAGTGATATAATGAAATCGCACCTGACCGACTGATTCGGAAATGCGAGGAAAGCGAGGTATTATTGACCAAGAAATCGAAAAATCCAAACGGCTCCGGCTCAATTCGCAAACGCACCAGCGGAAGCTGGGAAGGGCGGTACACCAACGGCTTTGACAAGGATGGCAAGCAGATCCAGAAATCCATTTTCGGCGCGACGCAGAAGGAAGTCCGGCAAAAGCTGACGCAGATCATCAGTGAGATCGACGAAGGCGAGTACATCGAGCCCTCCAAAATGACGCTGCGCGAATGGCTGGATATCTGGATGAGCGAGTATTGCGGCGACAAGAAGTATTCGACCCTCAAGCACTACCGCGCCATTATCAACACGCATATCAAGCCGGAACTCGGCGATATCACCCTGGGAAAGCTGACCACACCGGAAGTGCAGAAGTTTTATAACCGCCTCAGCAAGCCTCCGGATGGTTCGCCGGGAATCTCACCGAAGACGGTTAAGAACGCCCACGGCGTTCTGAGCAAGGCCATGGCCGTGGCGGTGGTAAGCGGATATATCCGCCGCAATCCCTGCACGGGCGTGATCCTGCCCCGGATCGAAAGACACGAGGTCGAACCGCTGACGGACGACCAGGTCGCGCTGCTGCTGCAGATGGCCGAGCAGGACGAGGAATACGGCATTCTTCTGAAAGTGATCCTGCTTACCGGCGTCCGCAAGGCGGAAGCCCTGGGCATCACCTGGGACTGTGTGGACTTCCGGCGCGGGGTGATCCGCGTCAACAAGCAGCTGCAGAAGCGCCCGCTGCGCGACGGCGGTGTGATGTTTGCCTCCCTGAAAAACGGCAAAGGACGCATCCTGAAACCGGCGCCCTACGTGATGGAGCTGATGCGAAAGCAATATAATCTGCAGATCCGGCAAAGGGAAGCTGCTTCCGCGGCCTGGAAGGGCTGGAACACGGAGGCCGAACACCGGACTTCGCTGGCCTTCCTGACAGTCTTCGGAACACCGCTGCAGCCCCAGACCACGTCCAACCATTTCAAGAAGCTCGCCGCCGAGATCGGCGCGCCGAACGCCAGAGTTCACGATCTGCGGCACACCTACGCGGTGCTTTCGCTGCAGAACGGGGACGACGTGAAGACGGTGCAAGGGAACCTCGGCCATGCCACGGCGGCCTTTACGCTGGACGTTTACGGCCATGTTTCCGATGCCATGAAGGCAGCCAGCGCCAGCCGGATGGAAGAATATGTGCGTCAGATCCCGGGCATTTGAAAGTACGACATGTACCAAAAGCCCGCGATTTGTCTCACTGGTTGACCCTTTTTTCAACGCGGTAAGGGCACCCGTAAGGGCATAGAGAAACAAATAGTCGGCAAAAGGCCGGGAAAACAAAAGAAAATCGGCTTGAATCGTTACGATTCAAGCCGATATCTGGCAGCGGGAGAAGGATTCGAACCCTCACATACGGAGTCAGAGTCCGCTGTGCTACCTTTACACAATCCCGCTAAACGCAGGGAGGAGCGGGCGCGGCCTTATTCGATCGCAAGCAGTCTTACGCTCTCCACGCCGTCGACGGACTCGAGCGAGCGCGTCAGCGTTTCGATCGTGCCGGACATGGAGCCGAGATCGATCGAGAGCGTCACGCTGGCCTTTCCGAGCACAGGCAGACTCTGCGTGATGGTCAGGATACTGGCGCCGGCGCCGAAAATACGCGCGAGCACGGCGCTGAGCACGCCGGGCTGGTGGTCGAGCATCAGCTCGAGCACGGCCTTGCGGCTTTCGGCGACGGCGGAGGGCGCAAACACATGGTCCTTATATTTATAATAGGTACTGCGCGAAATGCCGACGCGGCGCACAGCCTCGCTGACCTCGCGCACCTTGCCGCTCTCAAGCAGCCGCTTTGCCTCCAGCACCTTTTCAAAATAGTCCGGCAGCACGCTCTTGTGGACGATCAGATAAGTATCCGGCATGGAAAGACCTCCTCCGCGGCGGGAAACCGCTGTCCGCCGCGGTTTTATGATACACGTACCGCGCAGAAAAAACAAGTGTCTTTTTGCGGCGGACAGGGCGAGGGACGGATGAGGAGCTGTTGAAAAACCGCGCGGGGCATGATACAATCCAGTCATCAATTAAAGAAGAAAGGAAACGATCAGAAGTGAAAGCACCTTTTTCCCCTTACCTTGACGCGATCGCGCCGGGGCTGAAAAAGCTGGTGGAGCTGCTCAGGGAGGACTTTGATTATGTCAGTGTCCTGTCCACGGATTCCGTCGGCTTCACCGCGTCGATCTCGCAGCGTGCCAAGGCTGTCAACCACTCCACGATGATGACCGAGCGCGGCAGCGTCGTCCGCGTCAGCCGCGGCGGGCTGTACAGCGAGTACGCCTTCAACCGTTTCGATCCTTCCCATCCCGAGCTCACCGCCGCCGAGGCGCGGCGTGTCCTGGACGAGCAGTTCGCCCTGCTGGAGGAGACTGGCAGCGCCGTTTACGACACGCCCGTCCTGCCGGACGAGCCCTGCGTGTTGCGCGAGGAGATGGAGACCGGCATACTGCCGGAGGAGACGGATCTCGCCGCGCTGGTCGAGAAGCTCTCCGAAATGTCGGCGCGCGGCTTCGCGGCAAGCGAGTATGCGATCGACTGCCGTCTGCGCGCCCAGTCGACGCACGTCTGCAAGCTGTTCCTGACGGCCAATCGCGACATGCGCCAGAGCTACGTCTTTTCCGAGGGCGTCGTCATGCCGCTCGTTACAAAGAACGGCCGGGTCGAATTCGGCTATGAGGGCGTGTCCGGCCGCGAAGGGCCGGAGATCTTCGACCGCCTCTCGGACAAGGTCGAGCCCGTCGTGAAGAGCGCCGAGGAGCTGCTCTCGGCCGAGCGGATCGAGCCCGGCGAATACGAGGTCATCGTCTCGCCCGAGGTCAGCGGCCTGATCGCGCACGAGGCCTTCGGCCACGGCGTGGAGATGGATATGTTCGTGAAAAACCGCGCGCTCAGCGATCTTGTCACGATGCACGAGGGCGCCAAGCCGGAGATCGAGGTCGCGAGCTATGCCTTCGACGACGAGGGCACGCTTGCCCACGACACGGTCGAGATCCGAAACGGCATCCTCAAAACCGGCGTGTGCGACGCGCTCGCAGCCCTGCGCCTCGGCGTCGCGCCCACCGGCAACGGCAAGCGCGAGAACTTCGAGCACAAGGTCTACACCCGCATGACCAACACGGTCTTCGAATCCGGCGACAGCACGCTTGAGGAGATGATCGCCACGGTCAAATACGGCTATTTACTCAAAGGCATGCAGTCAGGCATGGAGGACCCCAAGCACTGGGGCATCCAGTGCATCATCGACCGCGGCTATGAGATCCGCGACGGGAAATTGACCGGCAAGGTCGTCTCGCCGATCGTCATGACCGGCTATGTACCGGAGCTGCTCGGCTCGATCTCGATGCTCAGCCGCGACCACGAGCTCTTCGGCACCGGCGGCTGCGGCAAGGGTCACAAGGAATGGGTCAAGGTCTCGGACGGCGGCCCCTATATGAAGGCGAAAGCGAGGCTGGGTTAAATGGAAAACTTCATTCTGGATCTGCTGAAGAAAAGCGGCGCCGACGGCTGGGCCGTCCGGGACGAAATCCGCACGGGCTGGGAGTTTTACTTCATCCGCCACGCGCTCGACCAGAACCGCGTCCGCGAAACCGAGCATATCACGCTCACGATCTACAGGGCGTTTGAAGAGGACGGAAAGAAATATCTCGGCAGCGCCTCGGCCGAGCTTGCCCCCACCGCGACGGAGACGGAGGCGGAGAAGCTGATCCGCTCGCTGCTCTTCGAGGCGGGGCTGATCCGCAACCGGGCCTATACGCTCAATCCGCCGTGCGGCGACGCCGCGCCTCTGGCTGCCGCGCCGGAGCTCAGGACAATCGCGGGCGATTTCCTGCGCGCGATGAAGAGCGTGAAGGAGAGCGCCGAGGCGGATATCAATTCCTATGAGATCTTCACCGACAGCGTCTGCCGCCGCCTCGTCACCTCGACGGGCATCGACGTGACGGACGTGTATCCCTCCTCCATGGCGGAGGTCGTCGTCAACGCGCGTGACGACAGGCGCGAGATCGAGCTTTACCGCATGTATAAATCCGGCAGCTGCGACGCCGCGGGACTGAAGGCCAACGTCGAGGAGACGCTGCGCTTCGGCCGCGACAAGCTGCGCGCGGGAAAGACCCCGGCGCTGGGCAAGTGCGACGTCGTGTTCTCCACGGACGACGCGCTGGAGATCTATGACTATTATATCGACCGGATGAACGCCGGCATGGTCTATCAGGGGATCTCCGACTGCGAGATCGGCAAAGCGGTGGCCGAGGACAAGGGCGGCGACAAGCTGACGGTCCGCGCGGTAAAGACGCTTGAAAACTCCTCGCACAACGGTGCCTTCGACGACGAGGGCGCGCCGGTGCGCGACATGACGATCATCTCCGGCGGCGTGGCCGAGAACTTCTACGGTAGACGCATGTTTGCCCAGTATATCGGGCTGGAGGACAGCTTCTCTCCCGGCAACTTTGTCGTCGAGGGCGGCGGCAAGACCGCCGCGGAGCTGCGCACGGGCAAATACCTCGAGGTCGTCGAATTCTCCGATTTCCAGGTCGACACCGCAAGCGGAGACATCGCCGGCGAGATCCGTCTGGGCTATCTCCACGACGGCGACAGCGTCTCGGTCGTCGAGGGCGGCTCGGTCTCCGGCACGCTGCGCGAGCTCGGCGGAGCGCTGCGCTTCTCGAGCGAGCAGAAGCAGTATAACAATTACCTCATCCCCGCCGTCACGCGCCTCTGCGGCGCCAGCATCACCGGCGCGGAGGGCTGACGCGAAAACAACAACATAGGACAGGGGACGGTTCCATGTCCCGCCGTTCTTAGCTTATCCGCTATAAATGGGACACGGAACCGTCCCCTGTCCCAGGGGCTTACCCCTTCTTTTTTCGCATTAACCGTCCCCTGTCCCAGGTATTTTTGACGGCAGTAGCTTCTACGTGGGATATTAGCATTAAGGAGAGAACACGATGAAATTCTATCGCGATTGGCTGATTATAGATATGGATGTATATGGCTTAAGCCTCTTCCTGACGCTTGTTCTTGCCTTTGCTTTTTATTTCCCAGGCTTAGCAAACCACAAATTCAGCAAAGTCCACCTTTTCATTTTAATCATTAATCTCTTCTCAATTTTTCTTATTTGGTTATTTCACTTCTTAACTGGACACTTTGCATACACGGTTATTGTAAGCAAAGATGGCATTTCTTTGGAGAAGAAAAAAGGCGGCCAAAAATATGCGTATCGAATCTCAAAAGAGGAAATTGCCAAAATTTCTCGATCAAAGCTGCCTTTCGTAGCTACGCTGGTAATACAAAGCAAAAATACTGTTATTTGGTTCAATACCAGCAAACAAATTGAGCGAAACCTGCTTAAAATCCTTCCGGAAGTATTTCCGCTTTTTCCTCCAAAAGGGGAATATGTGAAGTGGGATCCCGTATGGCATAAAATGAGGAAAGCGCAGGAAGAAGCCACCGGAGGAATGCAAAAGCCTTCGATAATAAAACAGTTTATATCTGCATCTTGGGGTTTTATATTTGTCCTGGGGATGACTGTGCTTTTGATCTTTAGGGCATTTCGTCCGGCATATGCTATGCCGCTAAGGCAAAATAGTGTGCAAGAGCAGGTGTTGTTTTCCACAGAATTAGAGTCTTCACTATCTAAAGATGAACTGCTTAATGACTATGAAACACCCTGCGATATTCAACTCCCTCAAGAGAATAGTTATTTGGATTCTTCAGTTGCTCAACTTGTAAAGACATCTTCGGGACTGGGTGTGTATCTCTATGCTCGTCCGAATGGCGAAAAAGAAGACATTATAGGGATCGTCCATGACGGTGAATATGTGATTACGCTAGCCAGAGAGGCAGGGTATTCTTTCGTTTTGGTTAAAGCGAGCGGTGAAAAAGGATGGATTAATGGGAACACAGGGGACGGTTAATGCGTGTGGGACAGGGGACGGTTCCATGTCCCGCCGTTCTTAGCTTATCCGCTATAAATGGGACACGGAACCGCCCCCTGTCCCACGGGAAATATTGTATCGGCATTCCCACTCTACTGAGGATTATTATGAAATACATGCTTAGAATTGTACACCTCAAAAGAGAAGAAGAAAGAATCCTAATAATTGAATTTGAACAGCCAAAATATATCGCTCTATCTGACTTTTTTTCCGACGTTGATCAGTTTGAATTATATATCCGAGAAAACTTTAAGAAAGTTCTTACATATCAAGCTGATAGAATCAGTTTTTTCTGTAATTTGTGTTCAGTTTTTATATCTCCAACAACAACAATAATAATTAGCAACTACGCGATAGAGGCAGGTAATGAAATTGACCGTTGCGAGGTCAAGACAAAGGCTTTAGTTGAATTGATTGATTGGTGGTGCATGGTCAAAGAAAAATGGAAAAGAACAGGAGTGCTGCCAGGAAAATTAGAAGTATGGTATGAGTGGCATGGGACAGGTGACGGTTCTCTGCCCCACGACGAAAACGACAATTAAATCACACCACCACGGCGCGAGTAGGGTTAATGGGACACGGAACCGTCCCCTGTCCCATTTTGGATCGTTGTTTCTGGTCCGTATTGAGAGGGAAAATATATGACGAAAGGGGAAATATATGAAGATTCATTATGAAAACGACACAGAACTTGCAGAATTTGAGGCTTTTTACAAGGAGTACAGAAGGGACGTTGTCGTAGAAAAAAAAGAAAAAAGATATCGAATACACGTGACAACAATTACAAGATTGGCACAAGATTATGCGCTGGAAACAAAAAATGGAGGCTTTTTTCTTGTTGAACCTAATATTGTGATTGTAGATGAGGTTACGAAAAATCGGATAGAAGAAACCGTGGCTTATTTAGATGAATGCAATTTTTTTGAAGAATTAGGAGGTTTCTGATCTGTGAACACAGTGGACGGATTATTATGTTCTGACAAAACACCCGAATAAGGACCAAGGCGCGAGGAGTCCATCCACTCCCCGCGCCTTACTTTTTGCTTTTTCCTATTTTTTGTCCTTTTTCGCTCCACCCCTGTCCGCATTTCCTGCGTGAGGAGCATTTGCGGATGCTCAGGACAGAGAAAAAGTGCCGCATGCGTTTGCACGCGGCACTTTTTGTATATCACGTTTCCTTATTCGAGATTCAGCTTGTTCTTGAGGATCCAGCGCGTGAGGAAGAACAGCGCCGCGCAGAGCAGCAGCTCCGCCACGATCGCGCCGCCCGTCATGCCCGCGGCGAGACCGACGCCCTCAAAGACCCACCGGCCGTTGGCAAACTCGACGCCGAAGTTCGGATTGACAAGTCCGCTGAAGAGATCCCACGCGACAGCGCGCTCCACGGAGAGGCCGAGCAGGAAGTTCAGCACGATGTTGAAACCGATGTAGGACACGATCGCCCACAGCACGCGGTGCTTCTTCGCCAGATGCCCGAGCGCGATCGCGGCATAGATCTTCAGCGTCTCGGCCGCGATGGCGACCAGAGAGAGCACGACGCACTCCACGATCAGCCAGGGCAGGGAAGCGGGCAACGAGGAAGGAGAGCAGCTCCAGGATCAGAGCGGAGAGCGTCTTTGCGCCGATATGCGCCGACACCGAGGCCGGCAGCGTGAACATCAGATAGCCCTCGTCGCCGAGCAGACCCTTGTAAAAGCGCTCGCAGATAAAGATCAGCGTCAGCACGCCCGTCGCGACATACAGCCCGAAGAGCAGCATCGGCGGCAGCACCGACAGGAAGAAAGTCGCCCAGCCGCTGCGCGCGGTGGCCTGCTCAAAGGCGCCGCGGATGGAAAAGCCGTTGATCACGGACAGCGCCGCGATCGCGATCCACAGCCCGCCGAAGCGCCGCAGCATCGAGCGCAGATCATATTTCATCAGTTTACCGAGCATT
>ONSW01000036.1 GCA_900320595.1 uncultured Eubacteriales bacterium
CTGCTTCGTCATGGCGAAGAAGGCGGGCGCGACGGACAGCATCACGCTGACGGGCGGCTGCGCGAAGAACGACGGGCTGAAGGAAGCGATCGAGCATGTGCTGAAGCTGAAGGTCGTCAACCTGAAGACCGACCCGCAGCTGATGGGTGCGCTCGGCGCTGCCGAATATGCCCGCCAGAAGGGCCTTGCCAAGAAGTAAGCTCCCCTTTGTGGGAATAACACCGAAAGGAGCATCATTGCTGCATGGATAAGATCTTAAAGTTCATTTTCAGTCTGATCAAAGTGCTTCTGATCGTCGTTGTCGTCCTGTTCGTCGTATACTTCTGGAACCTTGACCAGAAGCTTCTCGGCTGGGCCTACAAGCAGGTCAACCTGATCTTCGACCGCAAGAAAGTAGACCAGGTATTCTAAATGGAGCTGTATAATTCTCTGTTCCACGATACCGCGGCACTCCTCGAAAAGGGACAGCCGACGTCCTGGAAGTACGAGCCGAACAACATCTGCAAAGAGCTTGCCAACAGCGAGCTTGTCCTCCAGAAGGATGCTGCATACGAGCTCGGCGCTTCCGGCAAGGGCTCGGCAAACTATGTGCTCTTTACCTCGTCTTCCGAGCTCGTCAGCGAGGACAAGGTCCTGCTCTATGGCCCGGACCTGAAGGACATCCACGGCGACTGCGACTTCGCGCGCATCGTGCTGCTGCGTGTCGGCGTGCTCGACGGCGATGACGAAAAGGTCTACCGCACGCTCAAGGACATCGAGTTTGCCAAGTACCACGTCAACCTTGAGGGCTACATGGTCCGCATGTCACCGGAGTCCTACCGCGAGCAGGTGCGTCTCAGCCGGCAGGCGATCCGCAAGGGCATCAGCTTCCGCCAGGTCGGCAACAGCTATATCAAGGCCTACAAGCAGGACGAAAACGTCCTGAACGCGACGGTGATCTTTATCACGGCGCCCGGCTTTGATTACGCCGCCATGAAGGCCAACGCCAAAAAGGCCAGCGACGTCACCGGCACCCTCACTCACATCCTCGAAGGTCTGCCAACCGACTGCTCGGTCTGCTCGCTCAAGGGGATCTGCGACGAGGTCGAGGGCATGAAGGAACTGCACTTCGGCGTCGGCGCAAAGGGCACCGACAAGCACTGATCAACCCCATACAACCAAAAAGTCCGACGGGATCTCCCGTCGGACTTTTTTTCGTACGCCGCGGCATTTGCAAGCGCTGCGACGTTTTCCGGTGTCATAGGAATCGTTATGATCTCGCCCCCGCGGCCGCGGCCACGAGCAGCGCGAGCGCCAGGGCCGCAAGCGCGACGCGCCAGAAAAGCTCGCTCCCTTTCTCGCGCTCCGGCGCCCCTTCCGGCCTGTCAGCGAACAAAAGCGCCAGCAGCGCGAGGAAAAGCGGCGTGGTAAAGGGCTGGGCGATGTTGACCGCCGCCTGCACGGCATAGGCCGCGCAGCCGAGCGCCAGCGCCGTCCGCGTCGGGCTCGGAGCGCGCAGCGCCGTCCGCAGTGCCAGCACGAGCAGACCGAGATAGGCGCCGAGCCCGAGCACACCGCCGGTCAGCAGATACTGCAGATATTCGTTGTGCGCGCTGTCGGTCACAGCGTCGGTAAACAGCCGGTGCGCCCTGTCCCAGTCGGCGAGCGCGCCCGCCCCGCCGCCGATCAGCTTCTGCGGCAGAGAGGCCTCTCGGAACATCTGCCAGAAGCTCATCCATTCCGCGCCGCGGTCTGTGCCCCAGGAGGGCGAGAAAACAAGGACGGAGGCAAGAGAGGCGGGCAGGCTCTCCCGCCAGAGCGTGTTGGCCAGCACGAGAAAGACTGCGCCGATTACAAAGAGCGCAAAGAATACGATCACATAAACCCGGCGAAAAACAACGAGCGCGGCATCTCCGCGCCGGCGCAGCAGCAGCCACAGCGCGGCGGAGACAATAAGAACGCCGACGAGCAGCAGGGGAGAGGTCAAAAACGCGCCGAGAGAGCTGAGCCGATAGAGCGCGAAACGCCGCACGGTCAGTGAGAAGAGCAGCGCCGTGATTGCAGAGACCATCCACAGCAGCGGCAAGCGCCGCAAAAGCCTTGCCTCTCGCGTCAGCAGCGGGAGCAGCCCAAAGCAGGCAAGCGCGCCGAGCGCAAAGCTGTCCGCCCGCACAGCGATGCCGCAGCAGAGAGCCAGAACAGACACAAGCGCCGGCGGCAGCGCAGCGGGAAGCGTCTCGGCCGCAAGCGCCAAAACAGAGAAGAGAGCCAGGAACAGCACACACAGTGCGCTGAGAAACGAGATGTTCCCCACGGTGGAGAAAAAGCGCGGCAGCTCGATCGCAGGCGAGATCGCCCGCAAGCCGAGAAGATCGGCCCCGAAAACCTCGCCGATCGCTAGTGCTGCCGCGACGGAAAAGCCGAGCCCCATCGCATAGCGCACCAGCCCAGAGAGCACGCCGCACCGTCTCAGCACAAGAAACACGCCGAGATACAGCGCAAAGCTCACGACCCCCTGATAGCGGTTGTCCGCCGCCCACAGCCCACTCGAAAGCGGCCGGAAGAGCAGCGTCGCGAGGATGTGCGTCAGCGCAAACACGCCGAAGAGCACGTCGGGAAGCGACAGCTGAAACCGCTGCGGCTCACCCTTCCTCCCTGCGATCCGCCATACGGCGAAGGCGGCAAGAAAGAGCGCGGACAGGATCCAAAAGACAAGCGCCTTTGTTCGCGTGATGTCGAAATAAGCGTCGTGAACCGTGAGCGGCAGCATGATGCCGAGCAGCGAGAGATAGCCCGCGCACAGGATCTCTTCCGCCGATATGCTTCTTTTTGCAGTCTTCTTCATGCTCCGTGCGCGCCTCCCTCCCGATCGGATATCGCAACCACTATACAACACCTGCCGACAAAATGCCACATAAAAAAGCTTAAAAAACCGGGAGAGCCGCAGCTCTCCCGGTTAATAATGACGATATCGGATCCTTACTTGCTGACGATGTCGCGGGTGTCGCGCGCAATGACGAGTTCCTCGTTCGTGGGGATGACGAAGACCTTGACCTTGCTGTCGGGCGTGGAGATCATCACGTCCTCGCCGCGCTTCGCGTTGGCGGCCTCGTCAAGCTTGACGCCGAGATAGCCGAAGTACTCGCAGATGCCCTTGCGGGTCTCCTTGCTGTTCTCGCCGACGCCGGCGGTGAACACGATCGCGTCCACGCCGTTCATCGCGGCGACATAGGAGCCGGCGACCTTGGCGACCCAGTAGTTGAACATATCGAGCGCGAGCTTGGCCTTGTCGATGCCCTCACCGGCGGCCTTGTCGAGATCGCGGAAGTCGGAGGAGACGCCGGAGACGCCCAGCACGCCGGATTTCTTGTTGAGGATCGTGAGCATTTCGTCGATGGTGTAGCCGTACTTGTTCATAATGAACTGGATCACGCCCGCGTCCAGATCGCCGCAGCGCGTGCCCATCGGCAAACCGACCAGCGGCGTGAAGCCCATGGAGGTATCGACGCTCTTGCCGTGCTCGACGGCGCAGATCGACGAGCCGTTGCCCATATGGCAGGAGACGATCTTCAGCTCTTCGATGGGCTTGCCCATCAGCTCGGCGCAGCGGGCGGAGACATAGCGGTGAGAGGTACCGTGGAAGCCGTAGCGGCGGATGCCGTCCTTCTTGTAATAGTCATAGGGGACCGCGTACATATAGGCCTTGCCGGGCATGGTCTGGTGGAAAGCGGTGTCGAACACGGCGACCATCGGGACGTCGCCCATAACGGCCTTGCAGGCGTTGATGCCGGTGATGTTGGCGGGGTTGTGCAGCGGGGCAAAGGGAATGCACTCCTCGATCGCGTGCATGACCTCGTCGTTGATCAGCACGGAGGAGGCAAACTTCTCGCCGCCGTGGACGACGCGGTGACCGACGGCGTCGATCTCCTTCATCGAGCCTACAACGCCGTATTCCTTGCTCGTCAGCTTGTCGATGACAGCGGCGATCGCCTCGGCGTGCGTGGGCATGGGGACGTCTTCGTTGAAGACCGGCTTGTCGCCTACGAGCGGGCTGTGCTTGAGATGGCCGTCGATGCCGATGCGCTCGCAAAGGCCCTTGGCCATGACGGTTTCGCTCTCCATGTCGATCAGCTGATATTTCAGCGAGGAACTGCCTGCGTTGATGACGAGAATTTTCATGTCGTTTGATTCCTTTCTATTGAAAACGTTGTTTGATATGCGCTATACTAACAGTACTATTTTAATACAAGACAGGGAAAAAGCAAGCCCTTTTTCAACCGAAAAATCAGTTTACATAACACAGAAAAGGAGCAAGCCATGGACTTTATCGGCGTGGTGTGCGAATACAATCCCTTTCACAACGGCCATGCGTATCATCTGCGCGAGAGCGCGCGTCTGACGGACGGGCAGGGCGTCGTCTGCGTCATGTCCGGCGACTTTGTCCAGCGCGGCGAGGCGGCGCTTTACGCCAAATACGCGCGGGCGGAGGCGGCCGTGCGAGGCGGGGCCGACGTGGTGTTCGAGCTGCCGCTGCCCTGGGCCCTCGCCTCGGCCGAGGGTTTTGCCCGCGGCGCTGTCGGGCTCCTTGCCGCCATAGGCGCGACTACGCTCAGCTTCGGCACCGAGAGCGAGGATCTCGGTATCCTCGATACCCTTGCCCGCCGCCTCATCGAGCCGCAGACGGTCGAGCTCATCCGCGCGAAAATGGCGGATGAGCCGGAGCTCTCTTTCGCCGCCGCGCGCCAGCGCGTGCTCGAGCAGCTCTGCGGCGAAGGCGCTCGCGCGCTCGAAACGCCGAACAACATCCTGGCGGTGGAGTATCTCAAGACGATCTGCGAGCAGGAGCTTTCGATCAAACCCCTTGCGGTTCGCCGCCTCGGCAGCGCGCATGACGGCGCGGGCGAGGGGAACACGCGCTCGGCCTCCGAGATCCGCAGCCTTCTCTCCCGCGGCGAGAGCGCCGATCGCTTTATGAGCGCATCCTCGCGCGCGGTCTTCGAGCGGGATACAGCCCAGGGACGCGGCATTCCGTCGCGCACAGCGCTCGAAACGGCGATCCTCGCGCGTCTGCGCATGCTGCGGCCTGCGGATTTCGCTGCCCTGCCGGACGCCTCCGGCGGCCTGGGGGAGCGCCTGTGCCGCGCCGCGGCCGAGGAGCCGACGCTCGACGCCGTCTTTGCCGCCGTAAAGAACAAGCGCTTGGCCATGTCCCGCGTGCGCCGCGCGTGCTACTGCGCCGCACTCGGCGTCAGGAGCGGCATGGCGGACGGCATCCCGCCCTATGCCCGGCTCCTTGCCGCAAACGCAAGAGGACGCGAAATGCTCGCGGAGCTGCGCGAGTCGAGCGAGATCCCGATCGTGACCAAACCCGCCTCCGTGCGCGAGCTGGGGGAGAGGAGCGAGACGGTCTTTTCTCTCGGCGCGGCGGCGCACGATCTCTATGTCCTGGGCTATCGCGCGGCGGAGGAGCGCCGCGGCGGCGCCGACTGGCGCACCGGCCCGCGCATCGTCGAATAAACAGCAAAAAACGAGTGGATGGTTTCCCATCCGCTCGTTTTCGGGTTTCTTCAGTCCACGGTGATCCTGCCGTTCGGAAGGCTCTGATCGTTATAAGAGACGTCGACACTCCCGTCGATCTGCAGCCCGTTGAAGCCAAAACCGTCGGTGCCGCAGTCGGTGATCGAGCAGTCGGTGAACACCATGTTCCTCACACTGTCGAGCTGCGCGCCGACATAGCTGCAGTCATAAATGTTCGTCCCGCTGATAGCAAAATCATACGAGCTCGTCGCCGTGATGCCCACGGTGCCGCAGCCGAAGAGTCCGCAGCGCTCTACCGTGACGTCGCCGCAGTTGATAAAGTCCAGAACGCCGCCGCTGCAGTAGCCCGGCTCCTCGCTGTGCCCCACGGTCATATCCGAAAGCCGGATCGCATAGCATTTGTCAAAGCCCAGCACGTCTGCATAGCGCGGCTGTGTCGAGACGAGCGTCGTGCCCATCCCGCCGCCGACAAGCGAAAAGTCCTCGAGATTGACGAAGATCAGCTCCGGCCCGTCAAAGGTCTCGCTCCACACGTAATAGTCCCCGCCGCTCCCGCCGTAGCCGGACGCCGTGGAGAGGTCGAATTCCTCGCCGTCGAGATACACGGTCGTGTGCGGCTGGGCGGCGGCAAGCAGCTCATCCACGGTCGTGACGTGTACCTCCCGCGGCGCGTCCGTCCATTCGGTGGGAACGTGCTCGGGGAAGGGGACGGCGCTGCCCGGCGTCACATAGCCGCCGTCATAGTCATTAACGTAAACGTCGCTTGGCGTCACATACGGCGCGGGGCCGATATATTCGCCGATAAAGAGCCTGCGCTCCATACCCGAGAAGTCCGAAAAGCTCGCAAGCGCCTTGCCGCTCTCCGTCACCGCAAAGGCGCTGCCGCTTGCATAGCAGCTGCTGAATTCGTTTTCAGCCAGCGTGCAGCCGCTCACGCCGACGCCGCCGCCATAGATGCGGAAGAGCGCCTCGGAAAAGCGGTTGCCCGTCGCCTCACAGCCGAGCAGCCAGACCGAGGAGGAGTTCATCGTCTCGAGAAGAAAACTGTTCTCCCCGTCGCGCACGCTGCTGTTGATGACGGCAAAGCCGTTGCAGCCTGACGCATACAGCGCGGCGACGCCGCCCGCCTTTCCGCAGCGCAGGATCTCGCAATCCCGCACCTGCACGTCGGTGCACAGCATGGCGTTTACTGCAGCTGTCGAGCAGTCGCGCAGCGTGCAGCCCTCCAGCATCAGACGGGTGCACTCCCAGGCGTTCACGGCCGTCACGCCGCAGCCGAAGAGCTCGCAGCGGCGAACGGCAACACCCTCGCAGCCGTCACAGTACAGCACGTCTCCGCAGCAGAAGGCGGGCTCGCCGCGGTGGCCGAGCGTCAGCCCCTCGAGCGTCACGTCACGGCAGCCGCGCAGCGTGAGGACGCTCGCGGTCGCGTCGTCGGTCGAGAGCAGACAGCCGCCCTCGCGCGCAGCCTTGATCGTAAGCCCGTCCACGCCCCGGATCTCGAGCGCGTATTCTCCTCCGCCCAACGGCACCCAAGTATAGGCGCCGGTGGAATACCCAAAGCCATAGTCCGCCGCCTCGTCAAGCCGGAGCTCCTCCGCGTCGATCACGACGCAGCGTTCCGCCGCCAGCGCGTTCAGAAACCCCTTTATGTCCGTCACGACCACGGTCTCAACGTCTTCCTCCGGCGCGGCCACATGTCCCGCGTCGGGCGCGGCGCCGCAGCCGACGAGCAGCAGCACGGCGATCAGGAGGGAAAGAAGAAGCGTCAGTTTTTTCATGCATCTCATCCTTTCATCAAGGCTTTTTTCTTCCATTATCCGCGCGTGCAAGCGACTCGTCAAGAGTCCCCACCCTTTTTTGAGAATTCTTCAGGAATACGCAGCGGTGTTTACAGTCTCGGGGAATTGTGGTAAGATGGTAAACCAATAGAAATAAGTGAGCGAGGCGCCGACAGCTATGTTTGAAAAGCTGGAAAAGCTGAAAAACCAATATGAGGAGTTGAATGCCCGCATGGCGCGGCCGGAGGTCTATTCCGACGCGGCCGCTTTCGCCGCCTGCGACCGCGAGGCGCGCGAGCTTGCGCCGATCGTCGAGGCTTACCGCGCTTACAGCGCCGCCTGCGACGACATGGACGCCGCGCTGGAGCTCGGCGACGAGGAGGAATACCGCGCCGCCAAAGCCGAGCGAGAAGCGCGCGAGGGCGAGATCCGCCTCCTGCTGCTGCCGAAGGACCCGAACGACGGCAAAAACGTCATTATGGAGATCCGCGGCGGCGTCGGTGGGGAGGAGGGCATGCTGTTTGCCGCCGACCTTTTCCGCATGTATTCCATGTATGCCGAGCGCCGCGGCTGGCGCATCGAGGTCGCGAACGCCAGCGAGACCGAACTCGGCGGCTTCAAGGAGATCAGCTTTGTCGTCGAGGGCGAGGGCGCCTGGTCCCGCCTGAAGTTCGAGGCCGGCGGCCACCGCGTCCAGCGCGTCCCGGTCACCGAATCCGGCGGCCGGATCCACACCTCGGCGGCCACGGTCGCCGTCCTGCCCGAGGTCGGCGAGGTCGAGTTCCGCCTCGATCCGAACGATCTGAAGATCGACACCTACCGCTCCTCCGGCGCGGGCGGCCAGCACGTCAACAAAACCGAAAGCGCCATCCGCATCACGCACCTGCCCACCGGCACGGTCGTCGAATGCCAGGACGAGCGCAGCCAGTATAAAAACAAGGACCGCGCCATGCAGATCCTCCGCGCGCGCCTCTACGAGGCCGAGCAGGAAAGGCAGCGCGCCTCCGTCGCCCAGGAGCGCCGCAGCCAGATCGGCAGCGGCGACCGCAGCGAGCGCATCCGCACCTATAACTTCCCCCAGAACCGCGTGACCGATCACCGTCTGACAGGGGAGGGGCGCAGCTTCAACATCGCCGCGATCATGGACGGCGACCTTGACGCGCTCATCGACGCGCTCGTCACGGCCGACCAGGCGGCCAGGCTTGCCGAGCAGGCTTAGTCTTTCAAATAGGATGTGTTTATGAAAACAAAAGTTTTTACCGACAATATAACCGGCGCGGCCGAGATCATCCGAAGCGGCGGCCTTGTCGCCGTGCCGACCGAGACGGTCTACGGTCTCGCGGCCAACGGCCTTGACGCCGACGCGGTCGAGAAGATCTACGAGGTCAAGGGCCGCCCGGCCTATAAGCCGCTGTCTCTGATGGTTCACGGCAGCGAGGAGATGGAGCGTTACTGTCTCTCCGTCCCGCCCCAGGCAAAAACGCTCGCAAAGCGCTTCTGGCCTGGCCCGCTGACGATCGTGCTCAGGGCACGCAAGGAGATCCCCTCCGTCGTACTCGCCGGGGGCGACACGGTCGGCCTGCGCTGCCCCGACCACCCCAAAACGCTCGAGCTTTTACGGCTCACCGGCCTGCCCTTCGCCGCCCCCTCCGCCAATCCCTCGGGGGAGGAGAGCCCGAAGAGCGCGGAAAAGGTGATGGAGTATTTCGACGGCGCGATCGACGGTGTGATCGACGGCGGCCAATGCGGCATCGGGCGCGAGTCCACGCTTATCTCCATGGCCGAGACGCCCTATCGCATCCTGCGCCGCGGCGCGCTGGGCGAGGAGGAGATCGCCGACGTGCTCACAGGCGGCATGACGCTCATCGGTCTCACCGGCCCCAGCGGCAGCGGCAAGACCACCGCGCTGCGCGCCATCGAAGCGCTCGGCGGCCTTTCGATCGACTGTGACGAGGTCTACCACGAGCTGCTTGAAAAAGACCGGGAGCTCATCTCCGCGCTTGCCGCGCGCTTCCCGTCGGCGGAAACGGACGGAAGGATCGACCGAAAAGCGCTCGGCGCGATCGTGTTTTCCGACCCCGCCGCGCTTGCGGAGCTCAACGCGATCACCCACCGCTTTGTTGCCGCGGAGGTGCAGCGCCGCCTGCGCGCCTGGGCGATGGCGGGCGGTACGCTCGCCGCGCTCGACGCGATCGAGCTGATCTCCTCCGGCCTGGGCGGGCGCTGCGATCTTGTCGTGGGTGTGCTCGCGCCGCGCTCCAAGCTCCTTGCGCGCATCATGCTGCGCGACGGTATCAGCGCCTCAGCCGCCGCCGCGCGCCTCGACGCCCAGAAGGGCGAGGAATACTTTCGAGAAAAATGTGATCACATCCTGTATAACGACGGGAGCGAGGATCAGTTTTCCAATACTTGCAGAAACTATTTTTCGGAGGTTGTGAAATCCCATGGATGAACTGAAAAGCAAGCTTTTTTACGAACAGAAGAACGGCTATGACCTGATCGACACCGACGAGCGGATCCGCTGTGAAGAATACTGCGGGGAATATATGCGTTATCTCAACAACTCCCGCACCGAGCGCGAGGCCGTGAAGAACGCGATCGCCGAGGCCGAGGAGAACGGCTTCGTTCCCTATGTCCCGGGCATGGCGCTCAAGCCGGGCATGAAGGTTTATCAGAACAACCGCGGCAAGGCCCTGCTCCTCGCCGTGATCGGCACGAAAAGCCTCGCCGAGGGCGCGGTGATCGCCGGCGCGCATGTCGACTCGCCCCGTCTCGATCTCAAGCAGAACCCCGTTTACGAAAACGACGAGCTGTGCTTTTTCCGCACGCATTATTACGGCGGTATCAAGAAATACCAGTGGGTCACGATCCCGCTGGAGCTCCATGGCACGGTCGCGCTGCGCGACGGCAGCACCGTGGACGTCACGATCGGCCGCGAGAAGGACGATCCGAAATTCGTCATCACCGATCTGCTGCCCCACCTGGCGGCCGACCAGATGAAGAAGACCCTCTCCGAGGGCATCACCGGCGAGGGACTGAACATCCTCATCGGCTCGACGCCCTATGCCGGCGAGGGCAAGGATCGCGTCAAGCTCGCCGTGCTGAGCATCCTCAACGACCTCTATGACATCACCGAGGAGGACTTCCTTTCCGCCGAGCTGGTTGCTGTCCCCGCCTTCGACGTGTGCGAGGTCGGTCTCGACCGTTCGCTGATCGGCGGCTACGGCCACGACGACCGCGTCTGCGCCTATGCCGAGCTCAAGGCCATCTTCGACGTCAACGCGCCCGCACGCACCTGCGTCTGCATCCTCGCAGACAAGGAGGAGATCGGCTCCGAGGGCGTCTCCGGCATGCAGAGCGAGGCCTTCGACACCTTTATGGCCGACCTGTGCGAGGCTGAGGGCGTGGCGCTGCGCCGCTGCTATGAAAAGAGCTTCTGCCTCTCCGCCGATGTGACCGCCGCGCTCGATCCCCTCTATCCCGAGGTCATGGAAAAGAGCAACGCCTCGCGCATCAACTACGGTCTCGGCGTCTGCAAATTCACCGGCGCCCGCGGCAAGTCCGGCTCCAGCGACGCCTCGGCCGAGGTCGTGGGACATCTGCGCCGTCTGCTTGCCGAAAACAAGGTCGTCTGGCAGATGGCCGAGCTCGGCAAGGTCGACCAGGGCGGCGGCGGCACGATCGCCAAGTTCATGGCCAACCGCAACATCGACACGATCGACGCCGGCGTTCCGGTGCTCAGCATGCATGCTCCCTTCGAGGTCGTCGCCAAGTTCGACTGCTATATGACCTACAAGGGCGTCCTTGCTGCTTATTCCGAAAAGTGAGCTTTTCCGGTAATTTGGCTTGCTATTTCAAATTTCTGTGGTATAATAATTTTACCTATTAAAGAGACAGGAGGCGGTCGCCATGCGCTTGCTGGAATCCGGCGAGATGTATCTCGAGACCATTCACATTCTCTCTCTCAAGGGCGGCCATGTCCGCAGCCTTGACGTCGCCGAGTATATGGGCTTCTCCAAGCCCAGCGTCAGCCGCGCGGTGGGGCTGCTCAAAACCGGCGGGTATATCGTCGTCGACGAGGACGGCTATATCACGCTGACCGAAGCGGGTCACGAGGTCGCGGACAAGATCTACGAGCGGCATACCGTCCTTACGGATTTCCTCTCCTCGCTCGGCGTCAACGCCGAAACGGCGGCCGAGGATGCCTGCAAGATCGAGCATGATATCAGCGACGAATCTTTCCGCGCGATCAAGCAGCTGATGAAAAAACTCTGAATAAACGCAAAAAAGCTCAGGCCGTGCGGCCTGAGCTTTTTTTATGCCCCTGTCCTCTTTTCTGCGTCTATCTTTCGGGAAAAACGGGAATACTGAAAAGAAGAAAAACCGAAAGGAAGATGATCTGTTGAAAAGAAGGGAAAAACTCATCAAAAAAAGTATTACGGCGCTGTTTTTCTCCGCCCTGCTGGCCTCGTCGGCTCTGTCGCTGCGCGGCGCGCTTCCGCTTGCCGGCGCCGACGCCCTCCGTGAGGAGCAGCCTTCGGCCGGGAAAGAGCCTCTTGCCGCGGCCTCCGTCTCCCAAAAGGAGCCCGCGCGGCGGAAAACGGTCTACACGCTCCTGCTCGCCGGCGTGGACGAGGTCAGCGGCAACACGGATACGATCCTGCTCGGCCGGATCGACGCCGAGGCGCGCCGCATGGATTTCGTCAGCATCCCAAGGGATACTTATGTAAACCTACCGTGGAGCGTACGCAAGATCAACTGCGTCTACGCCGGAACAAAGGCTTCGGGCGGCGACGGACTGGAGGGCCTGCGCAGCGCGGTGCGCTCGCTCACGGGCTTCGACACGGACTGCTGCGCCGTCATCGACCTCGGCACGGTCAAATCCGCGATCGAGATGATGGGCGGGGTCTATTTCGACGTGCCCTTCGATATGGACTATGAGGACAGCGCGCAGGATCTGCACATCCACATCCCCGCGGGCTACCAGTGCCTCAGCGGCGAGGAGTGCGTGCAGCTCTGCCGTTATCGAAAGGATTATGTAAACGGCGACATCGACCGGATCGCCCTCCAGCATGACTTCCTCCGGGCGGCGGCCAGACAGTTCATCTCGCTCGGCTCGATCCCGAATCTCGCCCGCGTCGTCCAGCTTGTCTCCTCCACGGTCGACAGCGACCTCACGGCGGCCAACGTGGCCTATTTCCTGCGCTGCGCGCTCCAGTGCCGCGCCGAGGACATCTCGTTTTACACGATGCCGAACATCCCGGCGGACGCCGGCGGGCTGAGCTATACCTTTGTCGACCTCGGCGAGTGGCTTCCGCTCCTCAACGACGCGCTCAGTCCCTTCGACACGGAAATCGGCGCGGACAACCTCGACCTCGTCTATCTGGAAAACGGCGCCTTCCGCTCGACCTCCGGCGCGATCCGCGATGAAAAATATCTGTACCGATAAAAAAGGGACTGCTTTCGCAGTCCCTTTTCCGTTTGAGATTCAGCTGTCAAATTCGCAGACATAACCGATCCTGCCGCGCCAGCCGAAGTAAATGGTCAGATCGCCGATGCTGTCCCAATACCGCCAGCCGCCGTCGTGGTTCCAAAGCAGGATATAATCCTCGGCGGTGCCTTCATCGTCGATGAACGAGGGTTCGCCGGGCGCCCACAGCGACATCTGCCGCTCGTCGGGGTCGACGGCTTTGTCAACGCTCTCGCCGCGCTCCCACACCATCGTGTTGCTGTTCACGTCGCGGTGACAGCCGACCCACAGCGCCTCAATACCCTGTTCGTCTGCCAGCGCCGTGATGCGGTTGAACTCATCCATGTCGTTGATAACGGCAAGATAGCCGCCGCTCGCAAGGCACAGATCCTGCGCGCCGATCCAGCTCAGATCCGCCCGTTCGACCGCATAGCGGTGCTCGGGAGGCGGCTCTGGCGTGGGCTCTGGCGTGGGCTCCGGCGTCGGTTCCGGCTCTGCCGATAAAACGTCTTCGCCCGATTCCGCCGCGATAAGCTCCTCCTCCGGCACAGGCGTGGGCTCTTCCTTCTCGAGGAGACCCCAGGACTTGTTGAAGATGCCGTTATAGAGGAACGCCACAAAGACCAGCGCCACACAAAGCCCGATCACCACAAGACCGGAACGGCGGCGATGCCGCTGCACCTTGCGGGTGATCTTCTTTTCGCGCTCGATGCTGTTCTTGAACTGGATCGTCGGCCGCGTGAGGACGACCGGCTCGAGCTCGGGATTTTTCTCTTCCGTCAGCAGGGGGATCCGCTCGCTCTTCGGCTGGACGCCCTCCGGGCCTGCGATCTTTACGTCGCTGTCGTCTGTGTCGTCTGCCGGCGCAGCCTCAACGGGCGTCTCTTCCGCAGCGCTTTCGACGACGGGAATATCCTCCGCGGCGCTCTCGGCGACGGGAGTCTCCTCGGCGGGGCCGAGGCGGGCGTCTCCTCTTCAGCGGGGACCTCTTCGGCCGCTTCCTGAACCGGAAGCTCCTCGGCCGGCGTCTCTTCCGCGGCGCTCTCGGCCGCCTGCTTTTCCGCGATAATGCCGAGCATCATCCGTTCGTATTCGCCCAGCTCGCTTTCTTCTTTATGGAAAACCTTACGGGATAATTCGTCCATTTTCTTTGCTCACACCTCTCCCGAAATAGTCTATCTCAATCTTTAGGGTATCATATTCGCATTTCCGTGTCAACGAAAAATCGGGCTTAAGAATCTGAAAAATCCGCGCTGCTTTCCAAGTTTACTTTTTAAAGACTGTACCGTTCTCGGCAGGAGATCAGTACATGCCGCCCATGTCGGGAGCGCCGGCGGGCATCGGGGGATTCTTCTCCGGGATGTCGGCGACGAGGCTCTCGGTCGTCAGCACCATGGAGGAGACGGAGGCGGCGTTCTCGATCGCGCTGCGGCAGACCTTCGTCGGGTCGACGATGCCGAGCTTGATCATGTCGCCGTACTTGCCGTTTGCGGCGTCGAAGCCATAGTTGGCCTCAGGGTTGCTCACGACCTCGTTGAGGATGACAGCGCCTTCGAGACCCGCGTTCGCGGCGATCTGCATGATCGGGGCCTTCAGAGCCTTCGCGATGATGGCTGCGCCGGTCTTCTCGTCGCCGGAGAGCTCACCGGCCAGCTTCTCGGCCGCGCCGGAGGCAATGACATAGGCGCTGCCGCCGCCGGGCACGATGCCCTCGGCAACCGCGGCGCGCGTGGCGTTGAGCGCGTCCTCGATGCGCAGCTTCTTTTCCTTCATTTCGGTCTCGGTGGCCGCGCCGACCTTGATGACGGCAACGCCGCCGGAGAGCTTGGCAAGACGCTCCTGCAGCTTCTCGCGGTCATAATCGGAGGTGGTCGTGCCGATCAGCTTTTCGATCTGGGCCGCACGGGCGCGGATCTCGCGGCTGTCGCCGGCGCCATCGACGATGACGGTGTTCTCCTTGCCGACCTTGACCTGGTGCGCCTGGCCGAGCATGTTCAGCTGGGCGTCCTTCAGCTCCATGCCGAGATCGCTGCTGATGACCTGACCGCCGGTGAGGATCGCGATATCCTGCAGCATTTCCTTGCGTCTGTCGCCGAAGCCGGGAGCCTTGACGCAAACGCAGGTAAAGGTGCCGCGCAGCTTGTTGAGCACGATGGTCGCGAGCGCTTCGCCCTCGACGTCCTCGGCGATGATCAGCAGCTTGCGGCCTGCCTTGACGATCTGCTCAAGCAGGGGAAGGAGATCCTGGATGTTGGAGATCTTCTTATCGGTGATGAGGATCAGCGCGTCGTCCAGCACGGCTTCCATCTTGTCGGTATCGGTGACCATATAGGGGCTGAGATAGCCGCGGTCGAACTGCATGCCTTCGACGACGTCGCTGTAGGTCTCGGCGGTCTTGGACTCCTCGAGCGTGATGACGCCGTTCTGGCTGACCTTCTCCATCGCCTCCGCGATCAGCGTGCCGATGTGCTCGTCGCCGGAGGAAATGGTGCCGACACGGGCGATGTCCTTCGAGCCGTTGACGGGCTTGGAAATGGCCTTGATGGCCTCGACGGCGGCCGCGGTGGCCTTGTCGATGCCCTTCTTCATGACCATGGGGTTGGCGCCGGCGGCGAGGTTCTTCAGTCCCTCGTTGATCATCGTCTGCGCCAGCAGGGTAGCGGTGGTGGTGCCGTCGCCCGCGACGTCGTTGGTCTTGGTGGAGACTTCCTTGATCAGCTGCGCGCCCATATTCTCAAAAGCGTCCTCCAGCTCGATCTCCTTGGCGATGGTCACGCCGTCGTTGGTGATCAGCGGGGTGCCGAACTTCTTGTCGAGTACGACGTTCCGGCCCTTCGGACCGAGCGTGATCTTCACGGTGTTCGCCAGCTGGTTCACGCCGCTCTCGATCGCTTTTCTTGCCTCTTCGCCGTAAATGATCTTTTTAGCCATGATGTGATCCTCCCTTGAATTACGCTAAAATCGCGAGAATGTCGCCCTGACGGACGATGGTGTATTCCACGTCGTCGAGCTTTACCTTCGTGCCGCTGTACTTGCCGACCAGCACCTGATCGCCGGTGGAGACGACCATCTTCACCTCGTTGCCGTCCACGATGCCGCCGGGGCCGACCTCAACGACCTCATAGACCTCGGGCTTCTCCTGGGAAGCGGCGGTGAGGAAAATGCCGGAAGAGGTGCGCTCTTCGGCTGCGTTCTGCTTGAGAACAACTCTGTCGGCTAACGGTTTGAGTTTCATACGTATATACCTCCAATTAAGTTATTACAAAAAAACAGCTTCGTTAGCACTCAAAAACTCAGAGTGCTAACGAAGCATACTATACCACAAATTCTTATTTTTGCAAGCCCTTCCCAAGGAAAATTGCGGAAAAATTTATAAACTTTTTGTGACAGGTTTCGCGCGCCTCAGCCCAGCGCGTTGTCGGGCTTGTCGCCGCCGCCGCGTTTGGTGTTGACGGCCTTGGCCGTGATAAAGGGGAGAAAGTCCTCGGCCGTGCCGCCGATAAAGTCCGTCTTGTCGACGGGGGAGATCACGCGCGTGTCGAGCAGCAGAAAGATATAGCGCTCGTCCTCGGCGACGCGGCGGATGCGTCCGTAGGAGATCGAGGCCGTCGTGCCGTTCGTCAGGTTTTCGACCACGAACTTGTCGTCATAGAACTTGGTGATGCACTTCGCCTCGCGCCCGAAGGCGACGAGATTCTTGCGGTATTCGAGCGCCGCCTGCATGTTCGGCAGGAAGTATGCGAACGCGCCGAGCACCGCCGCAAAGACGAACGGCAGCACCAGCGCTGAGGGGTAGCCCGCGATCGCCGCGCGGATGCCGTTGACGAGATAGGCGACGCACAGCACGATCACCGCGGCGACAAACACGGGGTTACGGCTTTTGCGGTTCATGGCCAACAGCGCGTCCTTTGTCAGCGTGCAGCAGTTTTCAAATTTAACTTCCATTTCTCTCGCCTCTTTTTTGTAGTGTCAGCCGAAGAAGGTCATGGCGCGCGGGACGATCAGATTGACCGCGCCGGGGAGGATCTTCATCTCGGCCTTTTTTGTAAACAGCGCCTCGCCGTCGAGATTGATGACGTTTTCATCCTCAAATTCGATCGTGATCCAGCTGCCCTTGAGATGAGTGACGAACTTCGTCATCTCGGCCGCGTGGCCGGCGGCATACCGGCCGATCAGCACGGCGAACTGCGCCAGATTGACCTTTTTCACAATGAACATATCCAGCTCGCCGTCGTCGGGACGCGCGTCGAGACTGGGGTTGAAGCCGCCGCCGTAATAGCGGCCGTTGCACGCGCAGGCCAGCGTGAAATCGCCCTTCACATCAAAGCCCTCGGCGGTGATGTGCATCGGACGGGAGATGCCCTTGAACATCTCGATCGCCGCCGCCGCGACATAGGCGCCCGCGCCGCCCAGCAGGGGCAGCGTGGGGTATTTGTGCGCGTTCGTGCCGATGCGCGCGTCGATGCCGACCGAACAGATGTTCACGCTGTACCGTCCGTTGCACGCGATCGCGTCGATCGGACGCACGCTGCCGGCGATGAGCGCGTCAAGATCGCGGAACAGGTCCTTCTCTTCGCCGAACATGCGGCAGAAATCGTTGCCCGTTCCGGTCGGGTGGGGGCATACGGCGACGTTTGCCTTTCCGACGGCGCCGGACGCGCACTCGTTAAAGGTGCCGTCTCCGCCGCAGGCGTATACACGCAGTTCCTCTCCGCTCTCTGCTTCGGCACGGATCTTTGCCGTCGCGTCCTGCGGCTCCTTGGTCACATAGATCTCCCACTCCTCATCCTTACGCTGGGCAAAGGCCGAGACGACCTTTGCACGGATCTCCTCGGTCTTGTCGCTTCCTCCTGCGATGGGGTTGACGATGAACAGATGCTTCATTTCTCTTTCCTGTCTGCCTTTTCCTTCTTATATTTGTATAACGCATAATAGGTAAACGGTGATTCATACGCCAAAGGCGTATGCGTCAGCGTTTATCTTTATAATACATGAACAGGTCGCACTTGATCATACCGTTATACAGCTTGCGCTTGCGGTCGGCCTCCATGCCGAAGCAGCGCTCAAATTCCGTGTGCGACGAGAGCAGATACAGCTTCCAGTTCTCGCTCCTGCGCCACGCCGCGCCGAATGCGCGGTAGAGCTCCTCGGCCTCTTCCTTTTCTCCGATTCGCTCGCCGTAGGGCGGATTGGTCACGATCACGCCGCGCTCGGTCGTGCGTGCGAATGCTGTCGCGTCGGCCACTTCGAAGCGGACGATGTCGCCCACGCCGGCACGCGCTGCATTTTCCCGGGCAAGCTTGACGGAATGCGCGTCGATGTCCGACCCGACGATGTGATACTCGCCGTGATATTCCTTTGAGCGCGCTTCCTCGCGCGCCTCGTCCCATACCCCTTTGTCGACCCAGTCCCAGCGCATCGCGGAAAAGTCGCGGGAAAGGCCGGGAGCACGGTTCAGCGCGATCAGCGCCGCCTCGATCGGGATCGTCCCGCTGCCGCAGAACGGA
>ONSW01000017.1 GCA_900320595.1 uncultured Eubacteriales bacterium
ACCTTGCCGGTGGCGTTGTAGAGCAGCACCTGCTTGGCGCCCTGGGGGTAGACGCTGTCAAGCGGCATGACCTTGACCGCGGGATCGTTTGCGAAGCGCGCGGTCAGCTGCTCGATGGCGTCGGGCTTGTTCTTCTCGATGCCGATGATATACTCCTCGGACTGCAGGAACTGCTTGAGAAGGGCGATGCCCTTTTCGATCAGATCGCCGTGCTCGAGCATGACGCGGTGGTCGCTGGTGATGAAGGGCTCGCACTCCGCGCCGTTGATAAGGACGGTCCGGATATGGCTCTTCTGGGCGGCGGCGAGCTTGGCCCACACGGGGAAGGCCGCACCGCCGAGACCCACGACGCCGCTTTCGCGCACGCACTGGAGAAACTCGTCGAGGTTAGTCGGCTGTGGGATCTTGAGATCGGGGCACTTTTCCATTTTACCGTCGCTCTCGATGCGGATGGCCGTGGTCTTGCGGCCGCCGGCGGAATAGGGCTCGATGGCCTTGACCGTGCCGGAGACCGAGGCGTGGACGGGCGCGCTGTTGCGTCCCTCCTCGCGGGCGATCAGCTGGCCGACGGTCACGTGGTCGCCGACCTGAACGATGGGCTCGGCCGCCTGGCCGGAGTGCATGTTCATCGGCAGCAGCACCTCTTTGGGCACTGCCATGCGCACGGCCGCCATGCCGGCCGTGCCTTTGTAATGGGGTAATTTCAGGGTAGAGATCTTTCTTCTCAGGCTCAAATTTACCGCCTCCTTAGGGTCGTTCTTCTATCAAATCGGCAAAGCCGGGGGTGCAGCGTTGGGTGCCGTCCGGGTAGATCCACAGGATCTCCACGCCCCCGATCGTCTCCGCCAGTTTTTCTCCTTCTTCCTGCGGCATGCAGAACAGCGCCGTAGACAGTGCGTCCGCCAGCGCGCTGTCGCGCGTGACGACGGTGAGGGAATCGTAATACGCCGCCGGGAAGAGCGTGTCCCGGTCGATGATGTGGTGATAGCGCGTGCCCGAAACGGTGAAATACCGCTCGTACACGCCGGAGGTCACGCAGGCCGTGTCGCGGATGCGCAGACGGCAGGCAAAATCCTCCGCCGCGCTGTCCGGGTTGCGTACCGCCGTGACCCAGCCGCTGCCGTCCGGCCTGTCGCCGATGCAGCGGATGTTGCCGCCGATGTTGAGCACATAGCCCCTCGCGCCCTCGCGCTCAAGATATTCCGCGGCCCGCTCGGTGGCATAGCCCTTGCCGAGCGCGCCGACGTCGATCGAAGCCGCCGCGTCCGCGATGCGGACGGTGCGCTTTTCCTCGTCGATCTCAAGGAGCGAGATATCGGTGTGGCGATACGCCTCCTCGAGCTGCTCCCGCGCGGGGATCGTCGCGTGGGACGGATCGGACTCCGCCGCCTCGCGGCAGTCGTGCCACAAGCGCAGCACCGCGCCGAGCATCACGTTCATCTCGCCGCCCGTGAGCTCGTACATCTCCCGCGCGTCGAGGAGAAAGTCGATGAGCCTCTCGTCGACCTCCATCGGCTCGCCGCCCGCGTTTTTGTTGAGCGTGCAGAGATTGGTGACGCCGCTGTACTCGTGATAGATGTCAAAAAGCTGGTGGTATTCCAGCAGGATATGCGAAACTTCGGCAGAACGCTCGTCAAAGCGTTCTGCCGAATCTCCTGCGTAGTCATATACATAGGAGACCGTGTCGAAGTAGGTATAGTATACCTTTCCCTTCGGCTCGACTGTCTGCGGCGCGGGAGTGGCGGTCATTTCCGGTATGCTTTCGCCCGTCTGCGCGGAGCAGGCGGTGAGAAGCAGCGAGAGCAGTACAAGGACTGCGATCGTCATTTTCCAGTGCCGCAAGGCATTCATCCCCTATGGTTTTTGTGTGTCAGATCAGGCGGCGTTGCCGACAGCCTTGACCAGAACGTCGATCATGCCGTCGATGCTGATGGAGACGCTGGCAAGCAGGGTCTCGTCGGCAAAGACATGGTGGCCTTCTTCGTTGACAACGGTCTCGGTGGCCTTCAGCTCATCGGCGGTCTTGCCGGCAGCATAGTCGACAAAGTGCTGAGCCTGCTCGTACCACTCGTAGGTCGTGTTCATGATGGCCTTCATCTTGTAGTCTTCCTTCAGCTCGCGCTTGGTGCCGTTGAAAGTGGCGCCGGTGATCTCGCCGGCTGCGTCAAAGCTGATTTTGGGCTGGATCTCGTCGACAATGGAGGCAACGATCTTGCCCTCGTTGTCGACGACAGCGGCGGCGAAGTTGGTGTACATGGCGGACAGGCCGTCCTCGTCAGCGGTCGCGGCCTTGGTGGCGGGGTCGACCTTGGAAATAGCGGCGAGGCCGAGCTTGAACTCTTCGGCGGTGAAGCTCTGACCCTGCTCATCGTTGCAGGCCTTGACGATGGCATCGATGAAGTCCTTGATCGAGATGGAGCAGGAGGCGTAGAGCGTCTCGTCGACAAACACGACGTGCTCGCCGTCTTCCTTGGTCTCGGTGGCAGCGATCTCATCGGCGGTCTTGCCGAGGGCGTATTCCTCGAACGCGGCGGCCTGCTCATACCACTCGTAAGTGGTGTTCATGATGGCCTTCATCTTGTAGTCATCGCCGAGCTCGAGCTTGGTCTTGAATTCCGTGATTTCCTCGGTCTCACCGTCGGTGATGTTCATCTTGTTCTGCGCGACGTCCAGCTTGACGGCGACGATCTTGCCCTCGGCGTCGGTGACGACGGCGGCGACGGTGGCGTCGACCTGGGCGAGGCCGGCCTTGGAGCTGTCGGTCTTTACGACGACGCCCATACCGAGCTTGTACGCGGCAGCGGCGGCGGGCTCCTCAGCAGCGGGCTCCTCAGCAGCGGGCTCTTCAGCGGGGGCGGCCTCTTCGGCGGCGGGCTCTTCAGCGGCAGGCTGCTCGGCCGCGGGGGCGGGGGCTGCCTGCTGGCCGCATGCTGCCAGAGACAGGATCATGCAGACCAGAAGAAGCATTGCAAAAAACTTTTTCATTTCAGTACTCCTCATCATACTAAATATTCACGCGAACGGGCGTCCTTCCGCCCCTTCTGCGTCAAGGCTACTGTACCATTAAACAAGGCGTTCGTCAAGGAATAAACAATCTCTGTTTTGCACAAAAAAATAGAAATGCCAATTGTTTCCGGTTAGCCTTCGCTATCTTTGACGCTTTGTTTTTCAATCCTCTCCCGGCAATTCCCAACGGGTGTGATCCTGACCGATCTCCGGCTCGAGCGAGGCGAAATACGAGCCGAAAAAGCTGCCGCTCTCCGACCATGCTTTCAGGAGCGCTCCGTCGGGGTCAAGCGCCGGGATCTCCGACAGGTCGCCGCAGAAATACGCATTGTTCAGCGCGCAGGCATAGTTTACGAGCGGCGCGGCCTCCTGCGTCGAAATGCCGCGTGCTTCCAGCTGCTCCTCCGCCCGGGTGCGGGTGCGGCTCTCCAGACGTCCCATGGCGTAGGCGGCGAAGGAGGCAAGCCGCTCGTCGTCCATCCCCCGCGCCGAAGCCCAGGCCGCCACGTCGACCGGACGCGTTTCATAGCGCAGCGCGCCCCTTTCCGATGAAAGCAGCCCGTATTGGCACGCGCCCATCGTCAAGGGCGAGGTCGCGATCTCGGTCACGCCGCCCCCGGTCATGATGTGCTGGATGTGCATGTGGCCGCTGAGCATCAGCTCCGCGCCGTATTTTTCGAGCAGCGCGTGCAGCTCCCCGGCGCAGCCCAGAACATAGCCCGAGCCGAACATCGAATGCTTATACAAATTCTGGTGGCAGGCGACGAGCACCGTCTGCCCCTCCACGGCCGCCTCGGAAAGGCGCCGCTCGATCCAGGACAAGGTCTTGTCCGACAGGCTGCAGAAATCGTGCGGCGTATCGGCGTCGAGCATCAGCACGCGCGTTGTGTCGTTTACCCTGGCGAGGTAGCTGAGCGAATCGCCGTCGCGCGAGAGCGCCTCGTCAAAGCCGAAAGCGCCGTAGATCGCGGCAAAATCCTCGGCGCTGATCGTCTCGACCTGCTCGCCCTCGTCGCCGAGGAAGGAATAGCAGTTTCGATACATATCGTGGTTGCCGGGCAGCACCAGCACCGGCACGCCCGCCTCCTCGAGCGAGGCGAGCTTTTCGGCAAGAGCGAGATGGCTCTCCTTCTCACCGTTGAAGCTGATGTCGCCGGTGAGGATCAGCGCGTCGGGCCGGATCGTCTTTATCTCCTCGAGAAAGGCGTCCGTGATCTCGTCACAGAACTCGGTCACCTTGCCGTCCCCGGCCTCCATCACGCGCCAGAAGATCGCGCCGTGGTCGGTCAGTGACGGGGCAAGATAATGCAGATCCGACGCGACGACGACGCGCCAAGTCTCCGTCGGCTCTTCCGCCGCTCCCGCTTCCCTTTCGGGCGCGCCGGAGCAGCCCGCCAGCGGCAAAAGTGCGGCGAGCAGCAGACAAGGCAGGATGGTTCTTCTCCGTTTCACGGCGTTTTCCCCTTTCTTTTTATATCAATACGATCCGGCGCCGCACACGGCGGGATCGGCGGAAGTATGCTGCATGCAGTATACTATACGCACAGCTGGAAAACAACCGTTTGATCCTCCGCAAACCGAAGAAGCCAAAAAGCAGCCCCAAAAGGCTGCTTTTCGGCTTTTTTATTGTGGCTTCACACGCACTCCACCGCGTCCCGGTAGAAGGCGTCGAGCTCCTCCTGCGTGTCGAAGACCGCGAGGAACAGCTGGTTGCCCATCGCCTCGGCCAGCGCGGCGGGCAGGCGCTCCATCATGCGCATCTGCGCGGCATAGCGTTTGGCCAGCTCCTCGTGGCTGTAACGGAAATGCTTGCCGTCCCGTCTGCCGACGCAGGCACAGAAGCGGTGCTCCCCCACCGGCATCTTTGAGCGGTCGAAGGCCACCATATCCGCCCAGATCTTGTAGACGTTGGTGCTGTGGGCAAAATTGATCATATCCGGCGTATAGCCGCCGCTGGGGCGCATGTTGACCTCCAGGGCGACAAGCTGTCCCTTCTTGCCGATATGCTGATCGCGCTTGAGGCGGAAAAACTCGAAGTGTACAAAGCGGCTCTTTACCCCGAAGCTCTTGACCGCGGCGCGGCCGAAAGCGCGGGTGTCTTCCGGCAGTTCCTTGAGAATGTGGTACAGGGAGTTGTCATGGTTGTTGACGATATCCATGATGGCAATGCCGGTGATGTTGCCCGTTTCAAACAGAGGCTCGCCCCGGGAATCGATGATGGCATCATAGGAATTGATCTGGCCGTCGATAAACTCCTCCATGATATAGGGGAAGCGGCCGTCGCGCTCGGAAAGGAAGGCGTCGAGCTGTTCCTCGTTTTCCAGCTTATAGGTGGCCACGGCGCCGACGCCGTTGTCCGGCTTGACGATGACCGGCCAGCCGACCTCCTTGATGAAGGCGCGGCAGCCCGCCGCGTCTCCGACCATATGGAAGCGGGCGGTGGGGATGCCGGCGCGGCGGTAGTATTCCTTCATGCCGGACTTGTACTTGATCCGCGGCACGTCTTCCACGCGGAAGCCGCCCGAGATATTGAAATCACTGCGCAGATGGGCGTCCTGCTCGAGCCAGTATTCGTTGTTCGACTCGAGGAAATCGATCCGCCCGTATTTGAAGATGAAGAACGCGACCGCGCGGTATACCTGGTCGTAGTCCTCAAGCGAGGAGACCTTGTAGTATTCCGTCAGGCTGCTTTTGAGCGCAGCTCGTCATAGGGCTGGTCGCCGATGCCGAGGACGTTCACGCCGTCGCAGCGCAGCTCGTGGCAGAACTGCCAGTAGTTCACGGGAAAGTTGGGAGAGATAAAGATTACATTTTTCATGGATGATCGCTTCTTTCTATTATAACGGCTTTTACAGAAGATCCGGCACGAAATAGTCCACCTGCTTGAACCACCACGGCCAGTCGTGCGAAACGTCAAAGCCCCAGTAGTCGACCCAGGCCGGAATGCCCTTTTCCACAAGCACATGGTGCAGCGAACGGGTATAGTCCGTCAGCTCCCAGGGACCCTGCCCCACGCATATGATCGCGCGATGCTTTCGGTACAGGGGGAAAAACGGGTGGTCGTACGGCATATTGGAAAGATAATGCACCGGGGAGTTGAGATAGACCGCCTCATCCATATAGCCGCCGAAGCCGTATTCCGAATCATAGACGCCGCTGAGCGCGAGCAGCTCGTCAAAGGCCTCGGGATAGCGGAAATAGAGGTTAGCCGCGTGCATCGCGCCGAGCGAGCAGCCGAAGGCCAAAATCCCCGGATCGCTCTGCCAGCCGTATCCTCTGCAGACCTCACGGATATAGGGCACGACCTCCTCGCTTAAATACCGCATCCAGGCCTCGTGGCGGCGGATGCGCCAGTAGGGATCGCCGTCCGTGTTCGACCAGGTTTCCCTGTCGATCGTGTCGACGGAAAAGACTGTCGCCCGCCCCGACTCGATAAACGGAGCCCAGGCGTCGATCATGCCGAAGTTTTCGAAATCGAAGAAACGGCCGTCCTGGCAGGGAATATACAGCACCGGCTTGCCGCCGCGGCCGTACACCTTGATCTCCATGTCGCGGTCGAGCGCCGGACTGTACCATTTTTCATAGTGCATCTGCATGTTCTATTCCTCCAACTCGTAAAGAAGCGTGGGCAGAAAGAAAGGGATCTGTTTTTCCCAACTCGCCTCGCAGTGGCGTCCGTCCGGGACGATGCGCGCCGTGACGCGGCTGCGTTCCGCCATAAGTCTGGCAAAATGCCAAAAGCGCTGCATTCCTCTCCGGCCGCACTCTGTCTCGCCCATGTCCATATAAAGCACGGTGTCGGGCTTCATCTCAGAGGCGCGGAGGAGCGCCTCGAGCTTCTTCGGCTCGCAGTCGAGCGAGGGGGAAAGTGCCGCGGCTCGGGAAAAGACCGTGTTGCAGCAGCTTACCGCGTAAAGGCTCATCAGCCCGCCCATCGAGCTGCCGGCGATGAAGGTGTGCTTCCGGTCCGGCATGGTGGGATAGCGGCGGTCGATCTCTCTCTTGAAGCTGTGGATCAGCCAGTCCATCGTTTTTTCCCCGCGCCCCTCGATGTCGCCGAGGTAAGGCGAGGAGATAGTATAAGGCGCATATTCCGAGATCCGGCCGTTGTCCGGGTCGTGGTTGCATTCCACCGCCGCCACGATCAGCGGGATGCGCTGTGCGTCCAGGTACTCCCCCATCCCCCAGCTTTTCCCATAGGTCGCGTCCGAATCGAAGAAAACGTTGTGACCGTCGAACATGTACAGCACGGGGAAACGCTGCCGATCGCCTTCCGCGGCCTGCGCGGGCAGATAAACATAGACCCGGCGCTTCTCGTCGCCGGTCAGCTCCGGAAGGGTGACGTTCCAAACCTCGATCATGTACTCGCCGCTTTCCAAAAAAGATAATACAGTTTAGCACGGCGCACGACAAATTGCAACGCCGGATCAGGCCGGGGCTTGTCTGTGACGAAAAAAAGCAGCTCCGCCGTGAGGCGGAGCCGCTATGGGTATCGGTTTATACGTTAAGCTGCGCTTTTTGTGAAGTGAACGGCGGAAAAGCTGTCGTGCATCTTTTTGATCGCGGAGAGCTTTTCTCTCCAGCCCCAGGATCGTCACCGCTTCCTAAAGGAAGACCGTCGTCGTGAGCTCGAGCAGATAGAAAAGCAGTTCGCTCCAGATCGAGCCCGTATTCCGCAGGTAGCGGATCATGAAGGCGAGCACAAAAATCAGCACGCCCGCGGCGAGAAAGCCGTAGGCCAGCCTGTTACGTTGTTTTCTTGTTTTGCGCCGCGGGAAGCTGGATAAGAACGATCGCGGCAAACATCACCGCGCAGCCGAGCAGCTCGCGCCCGCTCATCCGCTCGCCGAGCAGAAGCGCGCCGCCGATCACCGCGAAAACGGATTCAAGACTCATCAAAAGCGAGGCGGCCGTGGGGTCGGTAAAGCGCTGGGCAACGATCTGAAGCGTATAGCCCACGCCGCCGGAGACAAGGCCGCAGTAAAGGATCGGCACCGCCGCCGCGGCAAGACCGGACAGGCTCGGCTTCTCTGTCAGGGCGGCCATGACGGCTGAGACGAGCGCGGCCACGGCAAACTGGATCGCCGCGATCGCGACCGGGTCGCCGCGCGGGGCAAAGCGGTCGCAGCAGAGGATATGCCCAGCGAAGAGCAGCGCACACACAATCACGAGCGCGTCGCCGCGCGCGAGGGAAAAACCGTCCCGGATGCTCAAAAGATACAGCCCCGCGACGCCCAGCGCGACCGCGATCCAGACCGTGCCGGGATAGCGTCGGCGGAAGAGCACGCGCTCGATCAGCGGAACGAGCAGCATGTACATTGCCGTGAGGAAGCCCGCCTTTCCGGCCGTCGTATAGACAAGGCCGATCTGCTGGAAGATGCTGGCCGAGGCGAGAAACAGCCCGCAGCACAGTCCGCCGAGGAGCGTCGTGCGGTCGAAGGCGCGCTTTTCCTCCGTGCTTTGTTCCCTTCCGCGCCGCCCGGCGGAGCGCCGCGCAAGAGCAAAGGCGCCGACCGCGAGCGCGGCGAGCGCCATGCGTGCGGCGTTGAAGGATGCGGGTTCGATGTTCTCCATGCCGGAGCGCTGGAAAGCAAAGGCCGTGCCCCAGATCATCGCCGTGAAGAGCAGGAGCAGATTGCCGATCATGCGCTTGTCTTTCATCCGCTCCTCCTCTCCTGTGTATGGGATCGATTTACTCTCTTCCGGCAAAAAAGTCCCGCTTATTGAAGGCTGCCGTCATAAAGCGCCAGGCGGCCTTGCCGGAGGTCAGCCACTCGATATGCGCGTCGTTCTTCGTGTTCTTCAGCATCTCCGATACGAGATGCGCCGCGACGACGTCGGGATAGTCGCCGAGGATGTTGTAGACCTTCTTCGTCTTTTCCGGCAGCGAGATGCTCTCTTTCCCGCCGAGCGCCTTGACCGTGAAATCCGTGATCATGATGCCCGGGGAGAGGCGGCCGGCTTTGACCTTGCTGCCGCGCTCGGCAAGCTCTCTGGCAAAGGCGCGGGTGAAATGGGTCACCGCGCGTTTGCTCGTCCCGTACAGGTTGAGGCCGAGCATCATCGCGTCGTTGCTGCCGTAGCCCTCGAGGTTGTAGATAAAGCCGCCCTCCGGCTGCTTTTCCATCTGCAGCGCGGCGGCGCGGCTGCCGAGGATCGCGCCGCGCAGGTCGATGTTCAAAACCGCGTCGATCTCCTCTTCGTCAAGCTCCCAGACCGCTTTCATCGGCTGGTTGACGCCGGCGTTGTTGATCCAGACGTCGATGACGGTAAACCTTTCCGCAGCGAAGGCGCAGAGGGCGCGGAGATCATCCGCGGAGGCAACGCTGCCCGCAAAGCCCTCGACCGCGCCGGCGCCGGGGAGAGCGTACAGCTCCGCAACAGCCTTTTCGAGCCGTGCGGGGTTGACGCCGTTGATCACCAGATTCCAGCCGTTTTGCCGGAACAGCTTTGCCATCTCAAAGCCAAGCCCGCGCGTGGAGCCCGTAATGACAACCGTTTTCATCTCACCGTTTCCTCCGTGTCGTTTTTCATAAAGGCGTCGATCCTGCCGAGCAGCGCCTCATCCGTCTGATAGGAAAAGTCCGTCGCGTCGATCTCGATCCGCTCGCCCGGGACGGCCTCCGCTCGCGCGGCGAGGACATAGCGCTCGAACTCGTCCCTGAGATGGAGCGGCGCGCTCAGGTGTACCGGATGGCGGTTTTCTTTGGTCATGCGGCGGCAGTAGCGCTCATAGAGCACGCCGATCTCGCCGCGCAGGACGAGCGTCAGCACCCGGTAGCCGCCCTTTTCGGCCGCGGCGTGGATCTTCACCAGCTCGTTTTCGCGAAAGTTGGCCTCCAGGATCAGGGGCGCGCCGACGACGGTCAGCGCGGAAAAAACATGCGTCATCAGCGCCACCGTGGCAAGGGAGAGCCGCTTGTTCTCCGCCCGGTCGCGAAAGCCGATCTCGTCGCCGAGGATCTCTTTGATGCTGTCCTTTTGGAGCACGGCCGCTCCGCAGCGGGCGGAAAGGGCATTGGAAAAGGTCGTCTTGCCCGTTGCAAGATCGCCGGTGATCAGTAAAAGCCGCCGCATGGGCGCACCTCCGTTGTGGCAATTTTTAATATCAGTAAGTTTACCACGCCCGGCCGTTGCATGCAAGGGCGGAAAAAAGAGGATGCGCCGCATCCTCTTTTCACACGCTGTATTCTCCTCTCAGCCTCGTGCGGCCGAAAAGCCGGGTCTCGCCTTTTTGCGGGTCGCTCTCCACGCGCAGGGCGCCGCCGGGCTCGATCAGCTCCAGCTCCGTCCGCTCGCCGCTTTGGCGGGCAAGTAGCATCCCCGCCGCCGCGCTGCCGCTGGCGCAGGAGCTCTCCCAGAAGAGCGTCCGGCTTCCCGGCACGTAGACAAGCGGCGTCAGGCGGCGCTGCGCGCTCTCTCCCTCGAGAAACATCAGTCCGAGACAGACCGCGCCGAGAGACGCGCACAGCTCCCGCACAGCCTTCTCCGCGGCGGAGGGTCTGTCTCTCAGCGCGAAGAAGGGGCAGTCCGGCGTGAGGACGGCATGGTCGATCCCCTCCATCCGGACAAGCGGGATCGTACCGGAGAGGCCTTCGAAGACAAAGGGGATCGCCGTGATCTCCCGCGCCTCCGGCATGCGGACGGCGGCCGAAAAGCAGCTCTCGTCTTCCTGTTTCAGCCGTACCGCGACCGCATCCTCCGCGCCGGAGACGGCAAGGGAAAGCTCGCCCTCGCAAAGCCCCAGACGCAGGGCCCAGAGCGACGCGGCGCTCATCGAGGCGTTGGCGCAGAACTCGCCCCCCGCCATGCGGAGCGCGGCCGGAGCCGACTTCTCGTCCGGGAGGCGCACAAAGCCGACCTGCTCCACCGCGGCGTGGCGCGCCATGATCGACGCGGCGACGGCTCTCTGCTCGCTCTCGTCGACGGGGCTTTCCACCAGAGCGGTGATGTTGCCCGTCGGATCAAAGATGCTGTATCGAATCGGATTTTTTTCCTTCTCTGACATGATTTCTTACCGTTCAAATACGCGGAGGAACTGCTTTGTGCGCTCTTCCCGCGGGTTTTCAAAGACCGCTTGCGGATCGCCCTGCTCGACGATCACGCCGCCGGCCATAAAGATCACACGGTTGGAAACGGCCTTGGCAAAGGGCATTTCGTGCGTGACGACGACCATGGTCATTTTCTCCTCGGCAAGCTGTCGGATGACCTTGAGCACCTCGCCGGTCAGCTCGGGGTCGAGCGCCGAGGTCGGCTCGTCGAAGAAAAGGATCTCCGGGCGCATCGCAAGGGCGCGCGCGATCGCGACGCGCTGCTGCTGGCCGCCCGAGAGCTGGTAGGGATAGGCGTTCTCCTTGCCCTCGAGACCCATTTTGGCAATCAGACCCATGGCGCGCTCGCGTACCTCTTCCTTATCCTCGCCGTGCAGGATCGGCGCCTCGCTGATGTTTTTCAGCACCGAGTAGTGAGGGAAAAGCTGAAAGTTCTGGAACACAAGGCCGAAGCGCGTCCGGAAGCGGGCAAGCTCCGCCTTTGGCGCGTAGATGCCGCCGCGCAGCGCATACTGTCCGTCATAGAGGATGTCGCCGCCATCCGCCTGTTCGAGGAAGGACACGCAGCGCAGCAACGTGGATTTGCCCGAGCCGGAGGGTCCGATGATGGAAACGACGTTCCCCTTTTCCACATCGAGGGATATGTCCTTGAGAACGCACAGGCCGTCAAAGGACTTTTGCAGGCCGCGCACGCTCAGGATGTTCTGCTCCTGCGTCAGAGCGGCGTTTACCGTATTCTCTTGCATGGCGCTTTCCCTCCTTTACCGGTAATAGTCCAGACGCTTTTCGATCCGGCCCATGACGTAGTCCACGATCGCGTTGAAAAGATAGTAGAACACGCCCGCCACCACGAAGGGCATGAAGCTCGTCTGGGAGTTCGCGATCTGCTTGCCGATGGTGAACATCTCCTGATAGGAGACCGTGAAGGCCATCGACGTATCCTTGACCAGGGTGACGACCTCGTTGGTCACGCTCGGCAGGATGCGCTTGATCACCTGGGGCAGGATGATGCGCATAAAGGTCTGGAATTTGGAATAGCCCAGCACCTCCGCCGCCTCATACTGGCCGACGGGGATCGACTCGATCCCCCCGCGGTAGATCTCGGCGAAATAGGCCGCATAGTTGATCGCAAAGGCGATGACGACCGGGATGAGCTTGTTGCGCGCCACCGTGGCACCGAACAGGTAGTACGGCCCGTAGGTGACGGCGAGCAGCTGCAGCATCAGCGGCGTGCCGCGCAGCACCGTGATGAAAAAACGCATGATCGAGGAGATGATCTTCGACCGACTCATGCGGAGCAGCGCCACGACCATGCCCAGCGGCAGGGAGAAGAGCAGCGTCAGAAAAAAGATGGCGCAGGTCTTTCCCAGACCCTCGCTCATCTTCAGGATCATTGTCAGCAGTGACATAGAGTTTTCCTCTTTTTCGTATCACGCAAAAGCCGAAGGTGCGTTTATCCGCACCTTCGGACGTCTGCGGTCATCTTATTTTTTGGGGGTATTCAGATCAGTCGCCGAGGAAGATCAGATTGTTGACGATCTCGGCGTATTCCGGCTTCGAGGCGATCTCGGCATAGGTCCCGTTCGCCACCAGCTCCGCCACGGCCGCCTCGACCTGAGCGCACAGCTCGGCGTCGGAGGAGCGGAAGGCGATGCCGTACTGCTCGGCCCCAAGATTCTCGTCGATGATGGCCAGGTTGTCCTTGCCCGCGACATAGCTGGCCGCTACAGGCAGATCGACGAACACCGCGTCGACAGCGCCGCCCTCCAGCTCGGTAAAGCACTTGAGGAAGCTGTCACAGGTCAGCACGCTCGAAAAGCTTGACGCAAGGTCGGCCAGGTCGCCGTTGAGCAGCGCCTCGCCGGAGGTGCCGAGCTGCACCGCCACGATCTTGCCGGCCAGATCCGCCGAAGATGTGAAGCCGCTGTCGGACTTGACGACAAGGACCTGGGTGTTGTCATAGTAGGGGGCGGAGATAACATAGCCCGCTTCCTTCATGCTGTCAAGGATCGTCATGCCCGACCAGACGCAGTCGCACTCCTTGGCGTCGAGCTGGACCAGCTTTTCATCCCAGTTCACCCCGAAGATCTTCAGCTCCCAGCCGAGCGAATCGCAGACCGCCTGGCAGATCTCAACGTCAAAGCCGGAGTAGTTCCCGTCGTCGCCGAGATAGCTGAAGGGCGGATACTCGGGGTCGATGCCCATGATAAAGGTCTTCTTCTCCTCGGCGGCGGGAGCGGCGCTCTGGCCGCAGGCGCAGAGGGCAAGGACCATCGCGAGAGCGATCAGCATACAAAGAATCTTTTTCATTTTTCTTCCTCCATTCATGCGGCTCGTGCGGCCGCGTGTTCCGTTTCATCTTTCTTACGTTAGCATGATAACACATTAGCATAATAAAGCAAGTCTTTTTTTTATTTTTCTTGTGCAAAAAATGCACAAGCGTTTCCTGTCTTTTTCTCCCTCTCCCCTTTTCAAGTGCATTCCGCTGTGATATATTTAATTCACACCAAGTTAGTAGGAATTAATGGAAGCGGGGTGTTCTTCTCTGAATGTCACGACCAGGGGTCGCTATGCGCTGCGCGTGATGCTTGACCTGGCGCAGCACCGCGACGAAGGCTTTATCTCGCTCAAGACCGTGGCCGCGCGCCAGGGCATCTCGATGAAGTATCTCGAATCGATCGTCTGCGCGCTGAAAAAGGCCGGGCTTGTAGAGAGCACGCGCGGCAAAGAGGGCGGCTACTGCCTCCCCCGCAGGCCGGAGGAATACTCCGTCGGCGAGATCCTGCGCTGTCTGGAGGACAGCCTTGCTCCGGTTGCGTGCATCAAGGCCGGGAGCGTGGAGTGCGCCCACGCGGGAGAGTGCATGACGCTTCCGATGTGGATGGAGCTTGACGAGCTTACCAACGCCTATCTCGACCGCGTCACGCTGCAGGATCTGCTCAGCGGCGAGAAATGGAAATCATAACAAGAAATCATACTATTAGACTATTAGAAAGAAAGGAAAGCTGAAGATGTTTGTATACGCAGACAACGCTGCCACCACCTGTGTCAGCCGCGCCGCCATCGACGCGATGCTCCCCTATCTGCTTGAGGACTACGGCAACCCCTCGAGCCTGTACGCCTTCGGTCAGAAGGCACAGGAGGCGCTGCAGGAGGCGCGCGAGACCGTGGCGAAGTGCATCGGCGCGACGCCGCGCGAGATCTATTTCACCTCCGGCGGCAGCGAGGCCGACAACCAGGCGATCGTCTCGGCCGCCCGCGTCGGCGCGCGGCACGGGAAAAAGCACCTGATCTCGACGAAGTTTGAGCATCACGCCGTGCTGCACACGCTCAAGAAGCTCGAAAAAGAGGGCTTTGAGGTCACGCTGCTGGACGTTCATGAGGACGGCGTCGTCCGTCTTGAGGACGTCGAGGCCGCGATCCGCCCCGACACCTGCCTTGTCACGGTGATGTTCGCCAACAACGAGATCGGCACGACCCAGCCCATCCGCGAGATCGGCGCGCTGTGCCGGGAAAAGGGCATCCCCTTCCACACCGACGCCGTGCAGGCGGCGGGCCACATGCCGATCGACGTGGTCGACATGAACATCGACATGCTCTCGATGTCCGGCCACAAGTTCCACGCGCCCAAGGGCGTGGGCGTGCTGTACGCGAGGAAGAACATGCCCCTCGTCAACATCATCGAGGGCGGCGCCCAGGAGCGCGGCAAGCGCGCCGGCACCGAGAACGTGGCCGGCATCGTGGCGCTCGCCGCGGCGCTGAAGGAGAGCTGCGAGCACATGGAGGAGAACACCGCGAAGATCATCCCCATGCGCGACAAGCTTTTTGCCGAGCTCTCGAAGATCCCGCACAGCAAGATCAACGGCAGCCTTGAGCACCATGTGCCCGGCACGGTGAACATGTGCTTTGAGGGCATTGAGGGCGAAAGTCTGCTGCTCCTGCTCGACCGCGACGGCATCTGCGCCTCGTCGGGCAGCGCCTGCACCTCCGGCTCGCTCGACCCCAGCCACGTGCTGCTTTCGATCGGGCTGCCGCACGAGGTGGCGCACGGCTCGCTGCGCCTCTCGATCGGCGAGTATAACTCGATGGACGAGATCGACCACATCATCGAGGTCGTGCCGAAGGTCGTCGAGTACCTGCGCAGCATCTCCCCGGTGTGGGACGAGCTGGAAAAGGGCACGCGCCCGCATCTGATTTGAACGATACGGTCTGAATAAAAAGAGGAGGAAACAACAATGGCACTATACAGCGACAAGGTCATGGACCATTTTCAGAATCCGCGCAACGTCGGCAAGATCGAGGATGCGGACGGCATCGGCGAGGTCGGCAACGCCAAGTGCGGCGACATCATGCGCATGTATATCAAGGTCAGCGACGGCGTGATCACCGACTGCAAGTTCAATACCTTCGGCTGCGGCAGCGCGATCGCGACAAGCTCGATGGCGACGGAGCTGATCAAGGGCAAGCCGATCGAGGAGGCGCTGGAGCTTTCGAACAAGGCGGTCGTCGAGGCGCTCGACGGGCTGCCCGCCTATAAGCTGCACTGCTCAGTGCTGGCCGAGGAGGCCGTCAAGGCCGCGGTCAAGGACTATTACGATAAAAACGGCATCGCCTATGACCCCGAGATGTTCAATAATCTCGAGGACTGCGAGCACTGCCACGAATAAGAATGATAAAAAAACCTCCCCGACCGGGGAGGCTTTTTTTTGCAGCAGACTGATGCTCGCTTCGCACATTTATATATTTTTTCTCTTTGCGCCCACGCTTTACCAAAAGCAAAAGCCACCCGTTGGGTGGCTTTTGCTTTTGGTGGAGAGTGGCGGACTGCGGCTCGCGCTGCTCCCCGCATAAGTTCGCGTTAGCCAAATCACAGATTTGGACGCTCACTTATCGCACTGCTGCTTCTCCTCGCGCCCACCCTTTACCAAACAAAAAAACACCGCCCCAGCGGGCGGTGTTTTTGTTTGGTGGAGATAAGATTTCCAAATCCGAACCGGGGATGGAGGCGCGCTGAGAGAGCGCGCACTCCATGTCGTTAAAATTTACAGTTTTAGTCCCGTCCTTGTAGTTGAGTGCGATGACGGCTTTGTCATCGTAGAGGTAGATCGCGTTGACGAAGGTGCCGATCAGCATCTTTCTGTGCTCCAGCTTGGTCGTGTCCAGGTGTTGGAAACGCTTGAGCCAAAAGCGAATGAAGTCCTCGGACATCCTGGGCTTGGCCATCTTCTCCAAGGCAATCTTCTGTTCCAGCTCGTCCCGCGAGGCTTCCAACTGCTCCAGTCGCTCCTTTGTGGATTTTGTCAGGATTCCCTGTTGGATGGCGTTCAACAGATTATCAATGGCGGCGTTCGTTTCACTGAGCTGCTTCTCAAAAGCTGGCAGGCTGAGGCTGTCGCGCCCCTGCAAATCCATCACAAGCTCGATGACTGCATCCACAGTACCCGGCTCATCCAAGAACTCTTTGATCGCCTGAATGACGGTGTCTTCCAGCCATTCCTTCTTCATTGTCTTCTTGGAACAGTCTTTCAGCTTGCGCTTGATCGACGAGCACTTGTAGTAGTGATGCACGCCGTTGCGGCCTGTGCCGCTCTCGCCGACCATCGGCTCACCGCAGTATCCGCAAAAGAGCTTGCCGGAGAGTATGTACTCATCCGCTGCCTTATATCGGGCGGGGGACTTTTTGTTCTTCGCCATTCTGGCCTGTACCCGATCAAACAAGTCCTGAGGTACGATCTGGGGGATGCCATCCGGGACAAGAATATCCCGGTATCGGTACTCTCCAAGATAGCGGCGATTGGACAGGATATGCTCTACTCCGCTATATGCAATGGGTTTTCCTCGACTATTCAGGAAGCCTTGTTCATTCATCCAGTCACGGATTTCTTTCATTGTTGCTCCGTTGTCATATCTTTTGAAAGCTTCCAGCACAAGCGGTGCGGTGAGCGGGTCGATCTGAAAGAACTGTTCTTCATCAATGACATAGCCGATGGTATGTCCTCCGCCGTTGAATTTGCATTTAAGGGCATTCTCCGTCATGCCACGCACGATCTTCTCGGAGAGGTCCGCCGAGTAATACTCGGCGAACCCTTCCAGAATGGACTCCATCAAGATGCCTTCAGAGCCTTCCGAAATTTTCTCTGTGGCAGAGACCACCTTGACATTGTTCTTCTTAAGAATGGTCTTGTAACGAGCGCTGTCATAGCGGTTGCGAGAAAAACGATCCAGTTTCCAGACGAGGACAATATCGAACAAGCCCTGGGCACTGTCCTTGATCATGTTCTGAAATTCCGGGCGGTTATCGGTTTTTGCCGAGAAAGCCCGGTCAATGTAGTGTTTCAGGATCGTGATGTCGTTCTTTTCGGCGAAGGCCGTACACTCGCGGATCTGTCCCTCTATGCTCTCTTCCCGCTGGTTATCGGAGGAATAGCGGGCATAGATCACAGCCTTCATTTCTTTTCCTCCGAAATCATTTTCACCACCTGCAGCCGCAGTTCTTTGTTCATCTTTGTTCCGGGTTCAAAGCACATCTCCACGAAACGCGCCATCTCCGGGTCAAGCTTCGGCTTGTATTTGTAATTCTTCCCCTGTGGCTTATCCGTGCGTCCAAAGATGAAGTCCATGGACACATCGAAGTAATCCGCATACCACAGCAAGGTTTCCGGAGTGGGATTGGTAAAGCCGGTTTCATAGCGATTGACGCTGGACTGCGGCACGCCGATCAGCTTGGCCAACTTGTTTTGTGAGAATCCGTTTTCCTCCCGCAACTGCTTCAAGCGTTCTCCGAGAATTTTCAATTGCCTGCATCTCCTTTGGTATCGCATTTTATCCAATGCCAAATTAACATAACATTTGGGAACTTGCAAGCACTTTCTTTGATTTTTATTTTTGCTCATTGGATTTCTCCTCCCTTTCTTTTTGCGCCTTCCATTCGGCAAATGCTTTTTGTCCGTCCTCACTCTCAAAGAGCTCCAGAATATCCGGATAGATACTTCGCGCAATCGCTTCGATCTCGTGATCCGGCAGATCACTGTTGTTGATCAGTTTCTTTCTCCTGGGCATGTTTCTCCCTTCTTCTCCTTATTGTTTCGGTATTTTTGTTTTCTTCTTTTTCTGCGTTTCAACATTTTTAGATTCACCTTTCATAATCCTTCTCATAGCCGTGGCTGTGAGATTTCCCTTTCTGCTTCTGCTCATCGGCAATCTGCTGCTTGTCATGCAGTCGGTCGATAAGAGAAGCTTTTTCTTTTGGCGCTTGCTTTGCTTCGATCGTTAGGTTTTCTTCTTCGTTGATGTCCTCTCTTGGCGTGATGCAATTCCGAACAAACCTCAGTTCATCAAGGTCGGCCTTGATTGCCGCCAGTTCCTTGTTGAGCGCTTCCAGATCATCTGACAGTTCTTTCAACTCAGCCTTCAGTGTGCGGTTGGGGATCTTCCTATCGGGATAAAATTTATAGAGCAGACGCAGCGCTTTGTTGTACTCATCGATCTCCACCTTGTGCTCCTGGTAGAACTTTTCCTTCTTGCTCTTCCAGCCGATCGCAGCATACTGATGCTGGATGGGAAGCAAACGTTCGGCAGAGTCGCTTGCCTTGACCAATGCCTGAACATCGCGCAGCCGCTTTTCCTTTCCGCGGATGGTATTGTCAAGATCAGAGAACGCCGCTTCTTTTTTGTCCAAATGCTTCTGAAGATCTTCTGTCGTAGCGATCTCATGTTCCTGTAAGAAAGCGATCGCATGAGAGACCTTTTTCAGATCCATGTTCGTGCCTTTGCGCTGACCGGAAACAGACCATTCGCTTCTCTCATCACGTCGATCATCCATGTACTGCATCAGCAACTCTGGAATCGTCGGCTCGCGCATTTCTTCAACGATTTTGTCTCGTTTTTCAATCAACTCCGCAAGCCAGCTCTGCAGCTCGGCGATCAGTTTTCGGATCGCAAGCAGCGCGCGGTTTGTTCGTTTGATGTCCCGATTGAGGTTTCCCATGTTCGTCTCGATCCCGCGCTTTTCCATCTGCGTCACTGCAGGGCCGAGATGAATCGTTGGAGCAAGGTCAATGACCTGTCGCTCAAAAGAACGGAGGTCGACACGCTCAGGTCTGCCGTTTTGCTCTAAGTATCGATTCGTAACGACCTCCCAGCCGTGCCGCCAAATCTCTGCTTTGCTCTGCTCGTTCCAGTCGACGGTGCCCTCCTTGTGGCTCTTCCAATTGCCGGACGGTAGACGAATACGGTTCCCGTTTTCATCAAGGTCATAAACCTTTTTGCTCTTCGGAAGCCATTTTCCTTGCTCATCCATGGCCCGCATGGTCAGCATGATGTGCGCGTGGGGATTCCCGTCGCCCTTGTCGTGAATGGCAAAGTCCACACACATTCCATGGGAAACGAAATGCTCCCGACAGAAGTCTTGCAGCATGGCCGGAAATTGGTCAGCCGGGACTTCGCGCGGGAGTGCCAGAACGATGCGGCGTGCAAGCTGCGCATTCCATTGTTTTTCGATTTTCTCTGCAGCATTCCAGAGTGTATTCCGATCGGAATACTCCGGCGGAGCGTTAGGCGGAAGTATGATCTCGGTGTAAACGATGCCTTTCTTTTCGGAGTAGGATTTCGTCTTGCGGTCATACTCGGAATACAGTTTTTCACCGCTTTGATACGCAGCGCCTGCCACAGCGGACTGCCCGTGACTGCGCTGGGTGATCGTAATTTTGAAGTGTGGACATGGCACTTCTCAAGCCTCCTTTCCTCGTAAATGGGGTAGCCGCACAGCGGCGCAGGGGAAGCGTAGGCTCCCCTGTGATGGAGAAAAACTTTTCTCCATCGAGCCTCTGCAAGAGTCCTCGAAGAGCGCAAAAACACCGGGCTGAGGCCCCCACAAAGTCATCAAGACTTTGTGGGGAGAAGGAGCCGCAACGAAATGAATGAGCTTTCCTGTCGCCACAGAGAAGCGAAGAATATGTAGTTTGCGGCGACGTGGTGTATAATTGCGCCCTTGTCTCCGTCAAGGGTTTTCGCTCGCGTTCCTTTCGTTAACTTCTTTTCGATGCTCGATCAGAGCTTTCAACTTTTCTTGCGTCTCTTCGCTTTCAAAAAGGGCGGATAGAAGGATGTAAACATCGGCATCCGTCAGAAGATCCGGTTCAAGAATGAAGTGCTCGACTAATCCGCCGCGTGTACACAGTCGATGCGTTCTCTCTTTTCTCGTCAATCGCCGAATCTCGCTTCGCATGATTTTGTCCTGCTGCTCATAGTAGCGAATCCGATCTTCTGCTTTTGCAATCTCATGCTTGACTTTTTCCAGGGCTTCCATGCTCATAGCTTCACCTCCCGTCCGGTGTGATCTCTGATCCAAATGATCAGATCCGGTTTGGTTACCAGCTTGCGTCCGCCGATTTTCAAAACGGGGAATCCTTTTTGATTCATCAAGGCGTACGCGCCGGATTTGGAAATAGACAACGCTTCTGACAAGTGCTTTGCATCCAGTACGTCGGGAAGCTGCTCAAATAACTCTTTACTCATTGTCAAAACCTCCTCACATCAAATTTTTGAGCAAAGAAAAACAGCCACCGCAAAAGCGATGACTGTTTACAGGAAGGGTGATTCTGTTTTTCAAAAGGTCTCCAGGTAGTTTTGGTATTTCTTCGAAACGAAATCGTCGTAGAGATCTGTGATCTTCTTCAGCCTCTTGACAACCGCGCTGTGCGATTGGTAGCCGACTAGCGGAGCAATTTCAGTTACTGAGTAGCCGCGGTTTTTCAGTTCCAGGATTTTCATATCCCGCTCGGAAAGCGTGGATGTGAACTCGGAGATGGCTAAATTGTCGAGGATTCTCATCTCAAACTGCGAGCGTGGATCAGGAATGTCGAAGATTGAATCGGCCTCTTCCGCTTTCTCCGCCAGCTCTTCGATCGAAAGCATCTTACCGACTTTCGTTCGACTGTGATCCCAGCTTCGCGTGAAATCCGCCTTGGCCTGACTGTAGTATTCCGAGTAATCTTCCGGCGTACGGCTGTTCCAGGCTTCGTCGATCATCGGCTGCCAGTTTTGCTCTTTGATGATGATCGGCACCAGGTTACCGATCAGATTCCCGAACTGTTTGTAGCTGAAATACGGAACCTCCATATCCAGCGTCATGTTGAAAAGCGACTGAAAAGAGAGCCCGTTTGTCTCAAACTTCTGGCGCAGATACGGCAGTATCACATAAGCCAGTCGCCAGATCGGGAAGTCTCCGGAGTAGTTCATGTCTGTTCCGGGGATTTCTCGGTAGCCACCCTTTTTCTTGTCCGGCACTTCGAAGTATTGCCACACTGCCCACGCGGTGCAGTCCCAGACGAGTTCAAGGAAAATGTCGTCGTTGATGAGCTCGTCGTACTTGTCAGTGCGCAGGACCTCATAAGGACAGCGCGGGAAATCCAAATAGGCTTTTGCTTTGCTCACCAACTCTTCCGGCAGCGCATAGAACAGCGTCAGCCATGCTTTGTTGCTCGTCAGCGGGATCTCTACGATGTTTCCTCTGTCGACCAAATCTACCAGAATAAAGCCTTTCGGGCCGGGTTGTTTCTTGTTATCTGTCATTCTTATCACCTCACTTTTTACCCGTTTTCTACCCTTCCACTTAACCATGGCACGAGAACGGGCAAAATGTTCCATGTGATTCAAAATATTTTGAAAAAATTTTCCCGCTTCGTATTTCCTGATGCGAGCAATCTTTCCATGGTCAGGATCATACGAATTATATCATGCAGTGAAGAGAGGGTAAAGTGCGCATATGTCACCAATTTTTGCGTATGGGATGGAGTGTAGAGACGGCTGCTTTCCCCTCAGCAAATGAGCATGAAAACACCCAAAATCACATTCTGCAAACTGTCAGGCCATCCCAAAGCGATGATACCTGTGAGATAATACTAAAGTGTACAAATAGCAAGAGCCCGACAAATCTCATTCGATTTGTCGGGCTCTTGATCTGTCTTGGCTTGAGAGAAGTGTCACATCAGTAGTAACAAATTATTCACTTCTTTGCCTGTATTCCAAGAGTGAGCAGTGATGCTTCTTGTAGAACAATTTATAAAAGGCGGTTCTATTCTGATAACCAACAGCGGTGCATATTTGCTGGATGCTTTTTTGCGTTGATCGAAGCAGAAACTCAGCTTGCTCCAAGCATATTTGCTGATTGTACTTGGATATCGAATATCCATAATGCTGCTTAAAAACGCGACTGATGTAGGCTTCATTATAGTCAAGCTTTGCAGATAATTCTTTTAAGGTCATCTTGCACTTTGTTTTATCCAAAATCGCCTTTGCAGATTGTGCAAGCGCAAAGCCATTATCTGCACCTAAATCAATATACTCTGCACAGTAGAGTTCTTCATCGGTGATGATATGTAAAAACCGCAAAAGAAGTCCATCAATGACAAGCTTATACCCCGGCCTTTTATAAGAAAATTCATCCTTTATTTCCTGGATGATTTCAACCACGCTAGCATCGGTCCGCTTCCGCCGGCTAAGGACATAGTTCATATTGCTTGAATAGCTTTCGCGCAGACCTCTATCAAAAAAATTGCGGAGTTTGATCGAGCAACTGTCCGAGAAATACTTCTCAAGAAGATGCTTTCTGACATAAGTCTCCGATAGCACAATATATACGAGGTTTTCTTTTCCTTGGAAGTGCTCGGCATGTCTTGTCGCTCGATTTAACAAGCATACGTCTTCATGCTGAAGCTCATACAGGCTTCCTTCAATTTGCATCTCAAAATGAGCCCCGGTATTAAGCACGATTTCAAAATAGTCGTGCTTATGTAATTTGCCGATTAGTGGTGAATCAAAATGCTTGGTATCGAAGGCCAGTTCTACGGTGTCCCTGTAACTATAGGAAGTCCAGTGACCCTTTCTACCACCATAGTCCGCAAATTGCAATTCGACAGGGTTTTCGGTATGCAGTATTTCAGGGAGCATCTCGGGCACTATTCTTGAAGGGAGCCCGATCCCATAACCGGGAGGGTTATTCAGTTCAATATAGTTGTCGTTTCTCATGGCAAAAATGATACGAAAATAGCTATATAAGTAAGCAAATAATACTCCTCTTTCTATAGAATTGCAATAGGGAAGGTATACCTTCACTTTCGGCAAAAGAATTAAGGAGGGATTATCATGATTTGCCGTTTTAATTATTTTTCACAAGCGCTTATGAAGCAGACAAATGTCACAATGATACTTCCATCATGGGATGCGTTTGACGACTTCAAAGGAAAAGCAAAAAGCTATGTAAAAGGAACCAAGTTCCAAGTTCTGTACTTATACCATGGTGGAACAGGTGACGACTCGGACTACATTAGTTTTTCTAACATTGTCCGTTATGCCAACGACAACAAAATTGCTGTTGTGATGCCGTGCGGTTATAATTCAGGCTATGCGAATGATGGTCCGGAGAAGCTTCCTTGGCAGGCAAGATATTGGGATTTCGTATTTGAAGAGCTGCCGAAAGTCTGTAATTCAATGTTTCCCATTTCTGATGACCCCAAAGATGTTTTTGTTGCGGGCCTCTCAATGGGGGCAATAGCTACCTCAAAATGGGTCGCCTACGGACCGGAGCGCTTTAATACTGCGGTTATGATGTCTGGTGGTGGTATGGACGTGGACAAGATCATGCAGGCAGTTGCAGAATACGGTAATGGATCTACAGATTTTGCAATCGATATGAACGACCTGAATACGAAAGGCATGAAGCTGATCGATCCTGAGAGCGACCTGTACAAGCAAGCAAAAAAGAACGTACTGGATGGGAAAAAGCTTCCTAAGATTATAATGACGTGCGGTGGGAATGATTTCATACGTTCTTTCGTCTATATCTCAAGAGATCTGTTCAAGTCATATGGCTATGATGTCACCTATGAAGAGGTTCCCAATTATACTCATGAATGGGATTTCTGGGATTTAACCCTTCGGAAAATGCTGTATGATTGGCTCCCCATCCGTCACGATGTGCTCCTCCCTGAATGAGATTTCTGGTATTTTCCACTTCACAATAATACAATCTGGCTTTTCACGTTAATACAAAGGGGGATTATTATTGAATATCAATTCAATTAGTGCTTATCCTGAAAATCCTTACTCGCCACCAATTTCAGGCGTATTCCACGAGCAGTCCCCAAGAGATACAACGGTCCCTGGAAAATACACAGTATATATTCCGGATTCATTTCAGCCTTGTTCTCCTGCGGTGATGATATTGGCTCCTGATTACACAACTGCTCAGTCTTTTTATAGTGGATCACTAGGCCAGGCTTGGAAGGCAGAAGCTGATCTTCGAGGTTTTACTCTTATTATCGTTGAAGCTGATCAGGGGCAAGGCGGTGCATGGAATTTACTTAATGCCACCTGGCAAAGAAATGATGACGACTTCCTATATGAGATTGTTGACACTATTAGGCAAAAATTCTCAAGCATTCCTGCTGCTTTTAACTTAGATGAGCGTTCACTTTATTTAGTTGGTTATGAGCAGGGAGGTAGTGCGGCACATAAAATGGCAATCAGCTGGCCGCAATTGTTTGGGGGTATTGTAAGCATTGGAGGAAGTAATGTCTCGGATGAGCTAATTACTAGGAATGGCGGTAAACGTTCATTCCCCTTCATAGCAGGTCAGAATTCAGATGGAAGAGAAACTATTGGCTTGTTAAACCAGGATATTCCTTTGCCCGCATGGATTGTCGAAGCTGCTAACTCTGAATTGAATAGTTTGACTATAAAAAACCACTGGATAAATGCAGCAGACGCGATATCTGGTAGTCCAAATATTTATGCACAGGAAACTTATTCTAACGGTGCTACTAATATATGGATTACTTATAGCACAGCTGCAACGCCTTCGCCTTCGATTATCTATGAGGAATTTCTTTATCAGGTATTGCGGTATACGAATACGCCTGGAGGTGTTTTGGAGTACCGAGTAGGGCTGATTTCAGGGAGTGTCCCTGGTACAGGCTTTGTTTATTCAGAGGATACTGTAGGTGGGCGTCTGCGGAAATGGTGGACATATATACCTACAACATATAATGAAAATAACAGCTATCCACTGATAGTTGCACTGCATGGAGGATCTAACTCAGCTGAAGCTTTTATTGGAGATTCAAGATGGCATTTATATGCTGAGCAATACGGTTTAATTGTCGTTTTTCCGCAAGCTTTTCCCTGTCCGCTCCCATTCTTTGGCTGGATTCCTGTTCCTGTTTGGAATCAGTATATTATTACCCCAGGAGACCCTCCTGATGATGTTGCATTTATCAGGCACGTGATCAATCAGACAAAAACAAACTATGCGGTAGATGCAGAAAAAGTTTTTGCCACTGGACACTCGAACGGCGCAGGGATGACATGGCGTCTCGGTTTAGATGCACCAGAAATCTTTGCAGCAATTGCCCCCGCTGGTTGGACAGTTAGTGCGACGCCAGGTGGCCAATCTGTTCCGCCAATAAGTGTCCCTCTTCCTGTATGGCTTTTTATGGGAAGGTATGATCAAATGGGTGCTGATGCATTTAGCCTTGGGAACTCCAATGATACATGCATAAAATACTGGGCTCAAAGAAACGGGTTCAATTACAAAAAACTATGTACAGAGTATGATACCTCCGGGAACTACTACTCTCGAATTTGGACAAACGGAGTAGATTCTATTCCCCTCTTTCAATTTACTACAGTGGCGGATTGCCCTCACATCTATGTTCCCTATGAATGCGAGCTGCTTTGGACTCAGTTTTTTAGTAAACTCAGGCTCGCATCTGATGGTAAACGTTATTTTAACGGGGTTGAAATAACACGCGGCTCGACAAGCAATGAATAAGGGGAGTGCAGGATGAGCAAAAATGTGTCAAAGCAGCTGTTGTTGGCTTGGCCAACTCAGACAATGTCCTTTGCTGTAGCAAGCGTCATTCTGGGGTATGCTACCTTTTATGCAACGGACTACATGGGAATCAATCCCGGGCTTGTAGGCATTCTGTTCATGGTGTCTAAGATTTTTGATGGTTTTACCGATATCGTTGCTGGTTTCCTTATCGATAAAACCCATACAAAGATGGGTAAGGCACGACCGTATGCGCTTGCTTCGCTTGGCTATTGGCTTTCAATTATCCTTTTATTCTCTGCTCCTGAGATGAGCAACCACGCTGGAGCGATTTACCTTTTTGTGTGCTATACGATGATAAATTCTGTGTTTCTGACGTTGACACAATGCAGCGAAAGCGTTTATCTCGCGAACGCAATGGATGATACATCTCAGAGTGTGACGATTTTGGCAGTCGGAAATCTTATCTCCCTGGTTTTTACTCTTGCTGCGTCGATTATCATTCCACAACTGATTAAAACAATTGGAACAACACGAGAAGGGTGGAGAATTATTGTTCTTGCCATAGGCGTACCGTTTGCAATTGTTGGATTGATCAGATTCCTTGTCGTAAAGGAAGTACGTGAATATGCGAATATCGACACTGTCCGAATCAGGGATATGGTATCATTGCTGGCTAAGAACAAATACATCCTTCTCTTCTCCCTGATCATTGTTCTGGCGAATGTTGGGTATTATCTTGTTGCGACTGTTGGAACATATTACTATCAGTACATAATGGGAGATATTGGCTTGCAGTCGATCATGGCGCTTACCCTTGTCTCTGTAATAGTAGTCATTGCATTAGCCCCGAAACTAGAGAGAAAATACGGCCTGACAAACATTATTAGAGTGTGTACCGTTTTAGGGTTAATTGGATATCTAATCCGATTAATCAGCGTAGAGAGTGTCCCACTTTTGTTTGTCTCAAACCTTCTGTCGTATTTAGGCTTCTTTCCGATGTTCTCATTTGCCAATAAATTCGTAATTGATTGCATGGATTACGGCGAATGGAAGAACAGGATCAGAAGCGAAGGAACAATCTCATGTGCTCAGAGCGTAGCAACCAAGTTGGGGACAGCAATTGGCACGGCGTTGGTCGGAATATTGATGGCAGCTGTTGGTTACGATGGAACCTTACAGGCTCAATCTGTAGAAGCCAACAACATGATAATAAGCTTGAATTCAATTGTGCCGGCAGTCCTGTGCGGTATCCAGCTGTTCCTGCTCAAGTATTATGACTTGGATGGTCTACTCCCCAGAATCCGAAATGAATTAAGGCTTCGGTAGGTTATTTGTCTAAGGATGCTCATTGTATATCTTGATACTATCCAGGTACGTGCCAGCATCTATATGGCGGAGCAATACGAGTAACGCATCTAAAAAACACAAGCGGGAGCCATCTGTTACTCCCGCTTGCGGTATCTTCGCTTATCTTCTTGCTATTCCCATTCGTTAAAAGACCGATAATCGGTCACATTTCTCAAATACCCCTCCACATCCCCGCACAGGACTAACTCCGCGTATTCCAGCGGGGCGTTGTAGACCAGGTAATCCAGCGCCGAGCGCTGGCGGATGGTTTTGGCGTACTCGTCTTCAACGCCATCGCAGTCGATGGACAACATGGAGCTATCGGAATACTTCAACTCCACGCGGGCCGTGTCGACGTTGAACTCACAAGATAACAATTTCTTCATGATGATTTCCTCCATATCTTTATTTTGACTTGCGCTTACCGTGTTTGCGGCTGGATTGGAAATCATCGATGATAAAGCAAAATCCGAACCCATCTCCAATTGAGAAGATGTGGTTCGGATTATCTTGCTTTGGTGGAGAGTGGCGGACTCGAACCGTCGACCTTCCGCGTGTGAGGCGGACGCTCTAACCAGCTGAGCTAACCCTCCAAAGCCCGTATATGATACCATAGTTTGTTTTTATGCATTCATGATCTTTTGCAGCAGCGCGTAGAGCGTGACCGCCTCGTCCGGCGCAAGCGGCAGACAGCTGCCGACCTTCAGCGGGATTTCCGCCGCGCGCTCCTTCAGCGCCCGCCCGGCATCGGTCAGCGTGATGCGCACGCTGCGCTCGTCCCGCTCGCTGCGGCGGCGTTCGATCAGCCCCGCCGTCTCCAGCTTTTTGCAAAGCGGCGTAAGCGTGCCGCTGTCGAGGCTGAGCCTGTCCCCGATCTCGCCGAGGGACAGACCGTCGCGCTCCCAGAGCACGAGTAGCACGATATACTGTGTATAAGTCAGCCCAAGCTCCTTGAGATGCGGCGTATAGAGGCCCGTCACTCTCCGTGCCGCCGCATAGAGCGGGAAGCACAGCTGGTTATCCAGTTTCAGCGCCTCGGCGGGATCATAGGTCATGGTTTTTCTCTCTTTCCGCGCTTTCTTTTACAGAAGCGCTTCGACTTCCTTTGCCACGTTCTTCATGTCGGCCGTCGGCTCAAAGCGGGCAACGACATTGCCGCTGCGATCGACGAGGAACTTGGTGAAGTTCCACTTGATGGCGGGGTTGTTCTTGTAATCCTTGTCAAACTTCTTGAGCATTGCGGACATGGCCAGCGCCATCGGGCTCTTGCCGAAGCCCTCAAAGCCCTTTTCGCCCTTGAGATAGGTGTAGAGCGGCAGCTCGTTCTCGCCGTTGACGTCGGACTTCTTCATCTGGGGGAACTGGGTGTTGTAGCGCAGCGTGCAGAACTCGTGGATCTCATCGTCCGTGCCCGGGGTCTGGCCGGCAAACTGGTTGCAGGGGATGTCCAGGATCTCAAAGCCGCGGTCGTGGTACTTCTCGTACATCTCCTCAAGATCCTTGTACTGGGGCGTGAAGCCGCAGCCGGTGGCCGTGTTGACGACCAGAAAAACCTTGCCCTCAAACGCGCTGAGAGAAAAGTCCTCTCCCTTCGGCGTCGGAACGGAATATTCATAAATGCTCATGGAACTGACCTCCTATTTTTATTTTATGCAATTAGATTGCATCAAATATATTTGATTTGTCAAGAGGGTTTCTCTTTTTTCTTTCCCGATTGCGTACAATCTGCTTTTTTCTCTTGACAAGTTAGCTTCATCTAACTATAATACTTCTATGGTTAGCAGTCGCTAATCTATACTATTGCAGGCCATCCGATACTCAACTGTTGGCTGGCGGAAAGGAGCGGTTAAGAGATATGATGCCGCTTACACTGACAAACGACGGCGAAGAGGCTATCATCCGTCATATCGGCGGAAGCCCGGACGTCAAGCGCCATTTGGAGGATCTCGGCTTTGTCGCCGGAGAGAATGTGCGCATCATTTCCCGCATCGGCGGAAATGTGATCGTCGTTGTCAAAGAGACCCGGCTTGCCATCGACCAGGCAATGGCCTCAAAAATCATGGTTTGAAACGAGGGAGGAAAAGATGAGAACACTGCGTGAAGCAAACATCGGCGAGACCGTGGAAGTCGTCAAGCTGCACGGCGAAGGCGCCGTCAAACGCCGTATCATGGACATGGGCATTACCAAGGGCGTTTCGATCTACGTCCGCAAGGTCGCGCCTCTGGGCGACCCGGTCGAGGTCACGGTACGCGATTATGAGCTGTCCATCCGCAAGGCGGACGCCGACATGATCGAGATCAAGTAAGCCATTATTTTTTTGACTGAGGGTTAGCTTGCGCTAACCATGAAAGAGAGGATTTTTGATTATGGATGTAAAAATTGCCCTTGCGGGCAACCCGAACAGTGGTAAGACCACTCTGTTCAACGCGCTGACCGGCTCGGCGCAGTTCGTCGGCAACTGGCCCGGCGTCACCGTTGAGAAGAAGGAAGGCAAGCTCAAGGGCCATGACGGCGTGACCGTCACCGACCTGCCGGGCATCTACTCGCTCTCCCCCTACACGCTGGAGGAAGTCATCGCCCGTAACTATCTGATCACCGAGCGTCCGGACGCAATTTTGAACATCGTCGACGCGACGAACCTCGAGCGCAACCTGTACCTGACCACCCAGCTCACCGAGCTCGGCATCCCCGTGGTCATCGCGCTGAACATGATGGACCTCGTCAAGAAGAACGGCGACAGCATCAATGTCAAAGAGCTCGAGCGCGAACTCGGCTGCAAGATCGTTGAGATCTCCGCGCTCAAGGGCACGGGCGTCATGGACGCCGCCGAGGCCGCCATCAGCGCCGCAAAGAACACCAAGACTGTCCCGATGCATACCTTCTCCGGCCCGGTCGAGCACGCAATCGCCCACATTGAAGAGGCCGTCGTGCACACGATGCCCGAGGAGCAGCAGCGCTGGTACGCCATCAAGGTCTTCGAGCGTGACGACAAGGTCATGGAGGGGCTGAACATCTCCCCCGAGACCAAGGCGCACATCGAGCAGGACATCCAGGCCGCTGAGAAGGAGCTGGATGACGACGCCGAGAGCATCATCACCAACGAGCGCTACGTCTATATTGCCCAGCTTCTCAAGGGTACATACAAGAAAAAGAACAAGGGTCAGCTCTCCACCTCCGACAAGATCGACAAGATCGTCACGAACCGCATCCTGGCTCTGCCGATCTTCGCGCTGGTCATGTGGCTGGTCTACGCGCTGTCCATGGGCGCTCCGATCGGTGACGGCGGCAT
>ONSW01000044.1 GCA_900320595.1 uncultured Eubacteriales bacterium
GCGCTCGAGCGGATGAGCGGCCGGCGCTGCGACTGGGACGCCGTCCTCACCGCCTGTGAAAAACAAAACCGACGCAGCGACGCGCTGCTTTCGCTCTCCTCGCGCATCCGCGGCCTGGCCGGCTCCCGGATCGACACCGCCACCGCCCTGACCGCGCTTGCCGCCCTTGCCGGTGAGCTTTCTGAGAGAAAGGAATAAAGAGATATGAAAAAAAGAGGGATTCTGCTGGGCGCCGCCCTGTTGCTGCTGGCGCTTTTGATCTGGGCGATCGGCGCGGGCAAAGCCGCGCCCGACGCGCCGACGGCGGCGCCCGCTCCCGCGGAGGAGACGGCCGCATCCGACGAGCAGCCCGTCCCCGCCGAAGAACAGAGCGCCCCGGAGAGCGCGGAGACGGCGCTGCGCTTCTCGACCACGGCCTTTGACGGGTCGGAGGTGGACGAGAGCATCCTTTCCGAAGCCACCGTCACGATGCTCAACTTCTTCGAGCCCTGGTGCCCGCCCTGCATCGCGGAGCTGCCGGAGCTGCAGCGGCTCTATGAGAATTATGCCGACAAAGGCTTCAACCTCATCGGCGTCTACTCGACCGAGGAGGGGACGGCCGAGGTGCTGGAAAAAGCCGGGCTCGGCTATCCCGTGCTGCGCTATGTCCCGGCCTTCGACGCCTTCCAGACCGGCTATGTGCCGACGACGGTGTTTCTGGGCGCCTCCGGCGAGCAGCTCGGCGAGACGGTGATCGGCGCGCGCTCCTATGAGCAGTGGGACGCTCGTGCTGCAAAAGGCCGTGCGCGTGTGCCTGGAGTGTGTGGGGATCGGCTGACGATGACGGACAGAAAGAGATTTTCGATCCAGACAGTCGCCGCGCTGCTGCAAAACGCCAATTTCAAGGGCTTTTTCTCCGGCCGGATCTACCAGGGCGCCGGGAAAAACGTCTGCGTCCCGGGGCTGAACTGCTATTCCTGCCCCGGCGCGGTCGGGGCCTGTCCGCTCGGCTCGCTGCAGAGCTTCCTCGGCTCGCGGCCAGTTAAGATCCCTTATTATGTGGCGGGGCTGCTGCTGTTCTTCGGCGCGGTGCTGGGGCGCGCGGTCTGCGGCTTCCTCTGCCCGATGGGCTGGATGCAGGAGCTGCTCCACCGCGTCCCGTTGCCGAAGCGGCCGCGCGGCGACCGCGCGTCGGGTCCGCTGCGCAAGCTGAAATACGTCGTCCTCGCGCTCACGCTTGTGCTGCCGCTCTTCTTCGCGCTCACGCCGTTCTTCTGCAAATACCTCTGCCCGGCGGGGACGCTCGCGGGCGTCTTTCTTGCGCTCGCCGACGCGGCCGTGAGGCCGCTGCTGGGCGGTATCTTCGCCTGGAAGGCGGCGGTGCTCGTCTCGCTCATAGCGGCCAGCCTGCTGATCTGGCGGCCGTTTTGCAAATATCTCTGTCCTCTCGGCGCGCTCTACGGCCTCTTCAACCGCTTCTCGCTCTACCGCGGCGAGGTGGAAGAGACTAGATGCATCCGCTGCGAAAAGTGCGCCGCGGCCTGCCGCATGGGCGTCGAGCCGCATAAAAACATCAACAGCGCCGAGTGCATCCGCTGCGGCGACTGTGTCCGCGCCTGTCCCACCGGCGCGATCCGCATGGGCTTTTCGGCCGCTGCGCGCCATAAGCGCGGCGAAGCGGGAACCCCTTAACGGCAAGAAGACAGAAAAAGAGCGTCTCAACGTGCTTTGAGACGCTCTTTTTCTGCCTTTTTCAAAAAAGAAACCAATACCGCTTGACTTTTCATACTATGCGTAATATAGTATTGTGCGAAAGGGGGTATTGCCGATGCTGGATGCGCAAATGAAGCGCGGCCTGCTCGAAAACTGCGTGCTCGCCGCACTGGCGCGGAGTGACTCCTACGGCTATCAGATCATCAAGGACATGTCCCCTTTTATTGCCATTACGGAATCGACGCTCTATCCGATCCTCCGCCGGCTGGAGAGTGCCGGGTCGCTCACGGTATACAGCGTGGAGCACAGCGGCCGCCTGCGAAAGTTCTATCACCTCACCGCCGCCGGTCGCAGCCGGCTCGAGAGCTTTGCCGCCGACTGGGGCGAGATCGCCGCCATGTATGACTTCATCCGGGAGGGACTGAGCCATGAATAAACAGGAATATCTCGGCGCGCTGGAATACGCGCTTGCGCAGATGCCGCCCGAGGAGAGAGAAAAGCATCTTGCCTACTATGACGAGCTGATCTGTGATATGTGCGAGGACGGCATGAGCGAAGAAGAGGCCACATCCCGTCTGGGCGATCCGAACGCCGTGGCGCAGGAGCTGCTTGCGGCGCTGCCGCTTGCAACCCTTGTCAAAACCCGCATCAGATCGGGCGGGAGCTTATCCCCGTTGGTGATCGCGCTGCTCGTCCTCGGCTTTCCGCTGTGGTTCCCGCTGCTTGCCTCCGTCTTTGCTGTGGTACTGAGTCTGCTCATCACGCTTTGGGCGCTCTTTGTCAGCTACGCCGCGGTGGTGTTTGCGCTTGGCCTGTGCGCGGTCGCGACGCCTCTGGCGCTTGTTTTCGGCTTTGCTGAGGGCTCGCCGTTGGTGCTTGTCGGACTGGCGCTGACCTCCGCGGGGCTTTGCGTGCTCGGCGCACTGCTGATCCCGCCGCTTTTCCGCGGCCTTACCGCACTGTGCCGCGCCGTCGTCCGCAGTGTGAAATCGATCTTTATCAAAAAGGGGAGATAAAAGATGAAAACGGGAACCAAAATCTTTCTCTTGATCGGTATTCTTTTGCTTGCCCTCGGCCTTACGATCCTGCAGATATCCGACCTCAATTATGACCAAAAGGGGTATACAGTCCTGACAGACGGGGAAGAGAGCTTCCCGGCCGGGGAGGTCCGCGCGCTGAAGCTTGACTGGAGCTCCGGCTCCGTGGACGTGGAGCGATATAATGGCAGCACTGTGCTGGTGCGTGAGGAGGCAAAGCGCGCGCTGAAGGAGAACGAGTGTCTGCGCTATAAGCTCTCTGGCGGCGAGCTGTCGATCCTGCCCTGCGCCAACCGCGTCAGCAACTTGCCCGAAAAGCATCTGACGGTCTTCATCCCGCAGGGACTCGTGCTCGAGGGGCTTGCCGTGGACGTCTCCTCCGCCGATGTAAAGGTATCCGGCGTCGAGACAGAGAAGGCGATCCTCCTCGAGTCCAGCTCCGGCGCGCTCCAGGCCAAGGACTGCCGCTGCGCGGAGCTGGACCTGGAATCGAGCTCCGGCGAACAGTGCGTCCTGCGTACGGAGGTCGGCGGCGAGCTCAGCAGCAAGTCCAGCTCCGGCGACTTCCAGGCAGAAAACCTCGTCTGCGCCGCAGCCGATCTCGAAACGACCAGCGGCGATAAGAGCATAGACGGCCTGCTTTGCGACAAACTCAAACTCTCCGCCTCCAGCGGCGCGATCCGCGGCACGGCGCTTGTCTGCGGCTTTGTCGAGAGCGAAAGCTCCTCCGGCAAGGTCTCCCTGGCCTTTGACGCCGCGCCCGCCGGCATCGAGATCGAAACCAGCTCCGGGGACGTGACGCTCACGCTCCCGCGGGGGACGGGAATCAACCTCCTCTTCGACAGTTCCTCCGGAAAGCTCGGCGGCGAGCTGGTCCGCGGCGATCTCCCCGTCGACGTGGAGACCTCCAGCGGCAATCTTACGATCGAGTACCGCTGAGGCGAATATGAAAAAAGCTCCCCTTCGGACGATCCGAAGGGGAGCTTTTAGCTTTAGGGAAAGAAACACTGGATCAGGCGATCAAGCGAGCGCCTCGCGGATGACCTTGCCCAGTCTCTTGATGCCCTCGACGATGCGCTCGTCGGTGGCGTTGGAGTAGTTCAGTCTCATGCAGTTCTTGGTCGTGCCGCTCGGGTAGAAGCCGGAGCCGGGCACATAGGCCACGTTCTGCGCCATCGCCTTGGGGGCGAGCTCGCGGGTGTCGATGCCCTCGGGCAGCTCGACCCAGGTGAACAGACCGCCGTCCGGATCGGTGAACTTGACTTCGGGCGGGAACTCGGCGCGCATCGTGTCGATCATCAGCTGGCAGCGGCGCTTGTAGACGGCGCGGATCTTTTCCACGTGCGCGTCGATGTCGAACATGTCGAGATACTTCGAGATGACGAGCGCGTTGATCGTCGGTGTCTGCAGCGCGGAGGCCTGCATGATGAGGTTGACCTTTTCCACGATCTCGGTGCTGGCGTTGATCCAGCCCATGCGGAAGCCGGGGGAGAGGATCTTGGAGAAGGTGCCGAAGTAGATGATCAGATCCTTTTCGTCCATGCTGCGCAGCGCGGGCAGGAACTCGCCCTTGAAGCGCAGATCGCCGTAGGGGTTGTCCTCGATCGTGGGGATCTCATACTTGTTGACGATCTCCATGAACTGCTTGCGGCGCTCGAGGGGCATCGTGCGGCCGGAGGGGTTCTGGAAGTCGGGGATGACGTAGATCAGCTTGACGTTTTCGGTCGTGGCAAGCACGCGGTCCAGCTCTTCCATGATCATGCCGTTCTCGTCGGTCGGCACCTCGATGAAGCTGGGCTCGTACTGCTTAAAGGCGTTGATCGCGCCGAGATAGGAGGGGCTTTCCAGCAAAACGACGTCGCCGGGGTTGAGAAACAGCTTGCCGATGAAGTCGAGACCCTGCTGGCTGCCGGCCGTCAGGATCAGATGATCGGCGTCGGTGATGATGTTGTTCTTCGCGGCCAGGCGGTCGGCGATCTGCTCGCGCAGATGCTTGGGGCCTTCGGTCACGCCGTACTGCAGCGCGGCGGTGCCGCACTCGTCCATCACGGCGTCCATCGCGGCCTTCAGATCTGCAACGGGGAAGAGCTCCGGCGCGGGAAGTCCGCCGGCAAAGGAAATGATCTCGGGTCTCGCGGTGAGCTTTAAGAGCTCACGGATATCCGAGGCCTTGATGTTATCCATACGGTCGGCAAATTTTACCATAATACGTCCTCCTCTTTTTAAATAATGAAAAAATATACTGTGCTATTCTTTTTATAGCACAAAACGGGAACGATGTAAACCCGAAAGACGCTCGTTATTTTTTCAGCAGGCGGCCGAAAAGCCCCTTGCGAACGCTCTTTTCCTCCTCCTGCGCCAGCGTGCCCCAGGCCTCCGGGCCGAGATATTTCAGCACGGCCACCTGCGGCTCCATGTCCGGCGTGACGGTAAAGGTGTCGGTGGCGTACCAGTGGATAAATTCCGGCGATTCGAATTTGTCCGTAAACTCCGTGACAGACTCGAGCCGGTGCGCGCCGCGGTTGCCGTCGCGGTAGTGCATCGGGATGATGACCTTGGCCGCGATCTCGTCGGCCGCGCGCTTGGCCTCCTGCGAGGGCAGCGCCGTGATCGATCCGGCACAGATCATGCACACGTCCGCGCCGTACAGCCGCGAGATCTGCCCGCCGTCGAGCTGTGTGCCGAGATCGCCCATGTGCACGAGCTTATAGCCGTCACTCTCCAGAATGTGGATGGTGCAGAAGCCGCGCCAGTTGCCCAGCTTGAACTCATGCGGCACCTTCAGCTCCGAGATCGCAAAGGGGCAGTCGCTCTCCGGCCTGCCGGAAAGCAGCACACCCTCGCGGTAATTGTGGCCGTAGTGCTCGTGGCTGACGAGCAGCTTGTCCGCCTTCAGCCGCAGCTTCGGATAGCCCGCGGTATAGTCGCTGTTATAGGGGTCGATCAGCACCGTATAGCCCTTGTGCGTGATGGCAAAACAGGCGTGCCCCAGCCATTTGATCTCCATAGATATGCTTCCCTTTATTCTTCCATGATATGCAGCGCGCGGATCGCCCCGTTTTCGATGCGCCGCTGGATCTCAAAGGCATGCGCTTCGAGATACGCCCCGCTGCCGCTCGTCAGTCCCTGCTCCTTGAGTTCGCGCAGCACGCTCGCGCAGATGTCCTCGACAAGCTGGAGCTTCAGCCCGTCCGCCTCGCCGCCGTTTTCGCCCGTCAGCAGAAACTCCAGCGGCTCCGCCATATCCGCAAGCAGCGGCAGCGTGCGCATCGCGCGCAGCGACCACTTGTAATAGGGCATGTGGCGGCGGTTGAGCAGAAAGACCGTCTCCATGGCGGCGCGCACGAACTCGGTCAGGGCCAACATCGCCGCTCCCGCTTCGCCGTGGGACAGGCAGCGGGGATAATTATACTGCCCCGCCTGCGCCATCGTGATGACGCGCGCGGCAAGCTTTTTGCGCCGCACGTCCTCCGGCATGCCGCTTTGCAGCGTTTTACGCACGGCGGAAAACGCGCCGAGCTCGTCGCGCCAGACCTCGCCGTTCGTGGCCTCGGCCAGCGCCCAGGAGGGCAGCGAGAGCCACTGCTGCCAGCTCTCCGGCGCGCCGGCCGAGCCGGTATAGCGCCGGTAAAAATCGCTGATGCGCCTCACGCCGAGGCCGCTCTCGGCCATCATGCTTTGTGCGGAGGTGCTCCTGCCGCACAGCTCGCGATAGGCGCGGGAGAGCGCCACGCCGAAGCGCGCGTCGTCCTCGTCCGTCAGCCACAGACAAAAGCCGCGATCAAAATCGTGATCGCGCGAAACGGCGTCGTCAAAGCCGAAGCACTGCGATCCGTGCCCGGCGAGCCCGACGGCGATCCGATCTTCCACATCGCCGAAGCGCTCGTGCAGCATCGCGCGGCCCTGCTGCTCATAGAACAGCCGTGCCTCGTCAAGTCCGCGCATGGATCTCACCGATCCTTTCCTTCAAATCGGCGGCATAAAGGAAAAAGCCCAGCCTGTCGAACACCGGCAGACACTTCGACGCCATAAAGGCGTAATAACCGTCGCGCGGCAGCGCCGGATCGTCCAGCGCCGCCCAGGCCTGCTCGAGACAGTCGGCGATGCGCGGATCCTCCGGATCGGCACGGTCGAACATCTCCGCCATGCTGCACAGCGTCACGGCGATCTCGTTCTGCCCGCCGGGCAGCTTTTCCATGATCGCGATCGCGGCGCGGAACATCCGCTCCGCCCCTTCAAGGTCGCCCACGGCGACAAGGGACTGGGCCATGTTGTTATAAAGCCCGGCAAAGCGGTAGTCGCCGGGGTCGAGATTGTCGGCGTAAACGCGGCTGACGTGGCGGAAGAAGGGCAGCGCGTCCTCGTCCTCGCCAAAGCAGCCCATCGTCGTCGCGGCGTTCAACAGCACCGTCGCGCCCGAAACCGTGCGTCCCATGCCGTGCGCCTTGATGATCGCGAGCGCGTCGGACACGGCGGCGAGTCCCTTTTCGGCGTCCATGCTGCGGCGGTACTGCCCCAGCAGCTCGCTGAGCATCGAAAGCTCCCCGCGCCAGTCGCCGATCCCGGCTGCCTCGGCCCGCTTCCCTTCGAGAAAGCTCTGGGCCTCGCTCTCGCGGCTCGCGGCGTAAAGCGCGTCAAGCGCACGGATCGCGGCGGGCACGTCGATGGTCCGCGCGCAGGGCTCGGTATCCGGCACGCCGGTATATTCGCTTGCATCAAAGCAGCAGCGCATCTGCGTCTCCTCCTTGCAATGAGGGCGTTTTTGGGTTATAATAAAGTACTACCTATTCTATAATAAAAACGGATGAATTTCAATACGGAGCATCTATGATGGATCAAGACCTGTCCTGGGGCGAGCGGGCGCTCGCCGGCGTCGAGCGGATGCGCGAAAAGGACTTTGATGTCCGCAGCCGGGCAAGCTCGCTGCCGCTTTTGCTGCGCGGCGCTTACTATACCGGGGAGACGAAATGGCGCGTCATGGCCGAGGAGGATCTGCGCGCGCTGTGGCGCAGCGGCGTGCATGACCACATCGGCGGCGGCTTCTTCTCCGCAAGCGGCGACCGCGAGTGGCTGCGCCCCAGCTTTGAAAAGCGCTTGGACGACAACGCCGTCCTCGCCCTCCTCTATACCGAGGCGTGGGAGAGCGGGCACATGCCCTTTTACCGCGACGCGGCCGAGGAGGCGCTCGACTTCTGCCTGCGCGAGCTTTCCCTGCCCTCCGGACTTTTCGGCGCGGGGCGCTGCGCCGCCGACCCCGGCGCGGAGGACAACCCCTTCCTCTTCACGCCCGCGGCGATCGCCGAGACGCTGGGGGAGGAGGACGGCCGCCACTTTGCCGAGTGCTATGACATCACCGACGAGGGCAACTGCGGCCGGGGCAGCATCCCGAACCTGCTGCTCAACGAGCGCTGGCATCTCGTCCCGCCGGGCTATGACGATTTCCGCGAGAGGCTGCGCACCGTGCGCGAGCAGCGCGCGGGCATCGTCACCGACACACGCGTCTCGCTTTCCTGGAACGCGCTGCTGCTTGCCGCGCTCGCCAGGGCCGCCCGCGTCTTTGACGACCGGCGCTATCTTTCCGAGGCCGAGACGCTTTGCGCCGCGCTTGCCGCCGCCGCGGAAACGGACAGCTCCGGCCGCGCGGCCACGGCCTTTGCGCTGACCGAGCTGTACGCCGCCGACTTTGATCCGTCGCACATCGCCGCTGCGGCCGCGGCGCTCTCCTCACCGCCGCGCCCCGCCGCCGAGCGGAAGGGGACGGCCTTTTCCGCCGAGAGCGACAGGACGCTCGCCCTGCTTGCCCTCGCCCTCGACGCGCTCTTCTCCCTGACGGAGGACGAGATCTGGCGCACCCGCCGCGGCGAGGTGCTGCGGGAGCTCACGCTGCATGCCGACCGGCACGGACCGGAAAGTCTCGCGGGTCTGTGCGTGCTGCTTTCGGCCGCCCGGCCGGAGCGAAAACTCTTGTGCGTCGCGCCCTCCGAGGAGCGGCCCGAGATGCTCAAGGGCGTTCTCTCGCGCTATTCCCCCGACCTGCGCGTGCTCCTCAAAACGCCGCAAAATGCTGCGGCGCTAAGCGAAGCGGCTCCCTGGACGGTGCGTTTCCCCTTCGCGGAGCGCCCGGTTTTCCACCCCTGCGCCGACGGCGTGTGGGGCGAGCCGATTGGGCTTTGAGCAAAGGCAACAAATAAAATTTCTTAAATTTTTTATTTTTTGTTACCAAAATGAAATTTTTCTCTTGCACTTTTCAAAACTTTGTCGTACAATGTATCCAACAAGAATAGCTTCTTGGGAGGAAATGGAAATGAAGAAAAGAATTATCAGCCTGCTGCTCGCGGTCGTGCTCTTCGCCGCACTGCCCGTGATGGGTGTGCAGGCCCTTGCTGCACCGGAGACGGTCGATTACAAGATCGGCGCAGAGACCATCAAGATGATTTGCGAGAAACAGGGCATCGACTACGAGTTCTGCAAGGCCGCCATTCTCAAGCTGAATCCTTCGGTGAAAGACGATTTCTCGAACCTGAAGTTCGGCGATACGATCAAGCTGCCGAAGACCAACCAGGCCGCGGCCGACATTCTCGGCGTCGCCCTGCCTGACAAGCTCAAGCCCTCCTCCGCCGCTACCGGCGCGAGCGAGGTCTACACGGTCGTGGACGGCGATACCCTTATCGGCATTTGCACGAAGAAGGGCCTCACCTACGAAAAGTGCAAGACTGCCATCATGAAGCTCAACGGCTGGAACGACTATAGCCTGCTTGCCCCGATCCATACCGGCGACAAGATCAAGCTGCCCAAGACGAACGCCGACGCCGCCGTGATCGCGGCCTCCGCCAGCTCCGGCAGCGCGACCGGCAGCGCCACGAGCACCGGCGCCACCGGCATCGCGACCGGCACCGGCACCACCGTCGTGGGCGGCAACACCGTCTCTTACCTCGTCCCGCACGTCGTTACGTACAGCGAGACGATCTACGGCATCTGCGCCGACAACGGCGTCAACTTCTCGAAGTACGTTGATCTCATCATGACTGTCAGCGGCATCAAGTTTGCCACCGACCTGCGCGTGGGCAACATTGTCTACCTGCCCAGCGCCAAGCCCGCCGCCGGCGCGATCGCCATCACCTCGCACGTCGTCAAGACCGGCGAGACGACCTACGGCATCTGCCAGGAGCTCGGCATCAGCTACAGCGCCCGCTATAACATGATCACCGCGCTCAACCCGGGCAAGAACCTCGACTCGATCCACACCGGCGATGTTCTGCTCTTCCCGGCCGGCGGCGGCACGATCCCCAGCGGCGGCGGCAGCGTGGTTCCCAGCGGCGGCGGCAGCGTGGTTCCCAGCTCTTCCTCCAGCGGCTACGGCGGCGGTTACACGCCCGCGGCCGGCAAGGATTCGACCACGCCCGCGGCTGTCAAGCCCAAGGAAGGCGTCATGTACTACATCACCGAGATCACCGTCAAGAAGGACGACACGGCCTATGCGCTCGTCAAGGCGGCCGGCTTTGATTACACCACCTACTATGCCGACGTTCTGCTGAGCTTCAACAACCTTTCGAGCTTTGATAACCTCAAAGAGGGCGACAAGCTCCTGATGGTCTCCTCCAGCGCCACCGGCGCCAAGTACGCCGTTACCGGCGTCAAGGTCAAGGACGGCGATACCGTCACCAAGATGTGCGTGGATGCGGGCATCACCTACAACAACAACGTCAATCTGATCGCCAAGCTCAACCCCGGCGTGAACATCAACAGCATCAAGACGGGCGACATCATCGTCCTGCCGAAGAAGCTTGCGTAAGCGTCCGACAAAAGCCAACAAACAAGTTCCGGGACCTCCTTGATCGGAGGTCCCGGTTTTTCTGCAAAATTAAATCAGCGCCGCCTCCTGTGAGGCGGCGCTGATTTTGCTTTTCGGGATTTTCTCTCTCAGCCGGCAGCCTCCGCGAGATACCTCAGATAGCGGAGCGCCTCCTCCGTCCGCGGGCTGTTCGCGATCACGCCGAGATAAACCTCGTCGGGGAAGCCCGCGTCCCGGATCCGCGGAAAGCTGCCGATCGCGAGCGCGTTTTCCTTTGTCTCGGTCACGACCTCGTGGCTCTCCGCCTCGCCGAGCTGAAATTCGATCCCGTTGTCCGAAATCACCACGGTGTTGGAGACGATATACGGCGCAAGCGCCTCGCCCAGCGCCGGGTCGGCGGCGAGCAGCTCCGGCAGCTCCAGCAAAAACCCGCCGGAGGAGAAGAGGTCATAGCCCTCCCGGTTCATCACGGCCAGATCCATCTCCTGCGCCTGGATGGCGCCCATGACCTTCATGCGCGAGGCATAGGCGTATTCGTGGTTGAGCACGTCGGCGTTATCCGAGAGGTAAAGATCTCGGTAGAGGTGCACTTCGCGCCGCCCCGCGTCGGGGTAGCTGCGCGCGAGATAGTCCTCCGTCAGCGTCCGCTCCAGATCCTCCCCGACGGCGACGTTGACCAGCGCGAGATACAGCGCCGGCTCCTTGCGCGTCAACTGCCGGTGCAGCGTCGAGCCCAGCACGATAAGCGCCGCGAGCCCCAGCAGGATCGGCCATTTATAATAGGTGAAGATGTGGTCGAGCTTCTCCCGCCCGCTCATCTTTCGAAAAGCCGCCCGATGGGCGGCTTTTTCCTGTTCCGGCAGCTTCATGGCGTCTCTCCCTCGTCCCCGGGCGCGCTCCCGTCAGCCTCCGGCAGCGCTTCGCGGTCCTCCGGCGTGCCGGAGGAGGCGATGAGGATGCTGCTCAGCAGCCATGCGCTGATGAGAGCGCACAGCCCCTCGCCGAAGATGATCAGCGGCGTGAACCACGCGACCACGACAAAGAACATCGCAAAATGAACGGCAAAAACCAGGATCGTCGCGAAGAGATAATGCGTGCCGAGCAAAAACGCGTTTTTCAGCATCGCTTTGTTGGTGTTCACAACGCTTGCCAGCAGAGGAAAGACATATTCAAGCACGATCACGTACAAAACGCCAACCGCGATGACCATCGCGAGGATCAGCGTCCACATAACGGCCATCGTGCCGGAGGAGGTCTGCCGCAGGTGATAGAGGATATAGCCGTCCGCCCCGAGGAACAGCCCCACGCCCAGCAGGATCAGCCACAGCACCGTGGCCTGCTTGAAGTTCTGCCGGAACGAGCGGAAAAAGGCGGCGCCGACGTGGCTGTCCTCGTCCCGCACGACCTTCAGCGCGGCGTAATACAGCGCCGTCGTCGAGGCGCCGATCGTCACGATCGGGATCGAGCAGACGAACCACAGCAGATTCAGATAGCAGGCATAGCACAGCTTCAGCAGCAGCTGGCTGAATTTGCTTTCGTAAGAAAAGAATTTCATTCCTTCTCTGTCCCTTCGTCAAAGTTCGTCGACTCGCGATAGATCAGATCCGTCTGCGTATGCACAATGCGATAGTCCAGCGACGGCTCGCGGATGCGGGACATCAGCAACTGAACGGCCGTGAAGGCCATGATCTGGGTGTGGATGTGGACGGTGCTCAGCGCCGGACGGCTGAGACGCGACTCCGCCGAGTCATCAAAGCCCAGCAGCCGCACGTCCTCCGGCACGGTCTTGCCTATGGAGAACAGCGCGCGCATCGCGTCCCCGGCCACAAAGTCGTTGGCGCAGATGAACACGTCGGGCAGCTCACCGATCGCGTCGAGCCGCTCGGCGATCTCGTCCTGGTGGTTATAGCAGACACAGCAGTCCTCGTCCACCTCCGCGCCCGCCATCAGCATCGCGCAGCGAAAGGCGGCGTAGCGCTCGAAGAAGGACTGGCAGTGATAATAATTGCCGATAAAGCCGATCCGCTTTTTCCCCTGGCTCAGCATGTCGGCCACAAAGCGCGAGATCTCTGTTGTGTTGTCCATATACAGCTGGTCGGCGGGAAGGGAAAAGCCGTCCCACTTGGCTGGGCCGTCCACGAAAAGGACCGGGAGCCCCAGCTCGCACACCATCTCGTCGTAAGCGCGGTCGAACATCTCGATGCAGATGATCGCCTTGACCTGGTCGGGGCGGAAGGAGAGGGGAAGACTTTTCTCTTTCAGATTGGCGGATGTGACGCGGTGGGTGTTCATCGTATAGCCGAGCTGCGCGATCTCGCCCTGGAATTTGTCCAGCATCGTCGAGGCAAAGTGGGACTGGGTCAGAAACGCGCTCGTCAGCAGCGCGATCTCGCCCTGATAGCCGGAGATGCTCAGCCCGCCTCCTACGCCGGCGTCGGAAACGGCGGCAAAGGTGCTGAAATAGGAAAACTGCTTATAGCCCATCTCCACCGCCTTCTGCAGGATCTTTTCCCGCGTGGCCTCGGCCAGTCCCTCCGAATTGTTGATGGCCTTGGAGACCGTGTTGCGGGAGATCCCCAGCGCGTCTGCGATATCCTGGATCGTTACCTTCTTTTTCATCTTCGACCGTCCGTTCTTTCCTTTTATTCATTAATAAAAGTGTATCATATCGGCAAATCAAATGTCAAACGGAAACACAGAACGGAATGGTGCAAATGTAAACTTTCCACACTGTGCAACCTGACAATTTCAACAGGGCAATTTTGAACAATAGCGCCAAAGTTTGTGCAAATGCGAAAAATTAATTGACACTGGACACAACACGATGCTAATATGATGTTGCAAAAATCTGTCCTCATGTGTGCAAATGCACAATCCCCTAAAATTGTGCGGTGCACGGAGAATAGAGAAGAGGAGGAATTCTATGAGAAAGGCCATGGCAAATGCTCCCGCCGCCAAGGACGGCAGCAGCAAGTTGCACAACACGCTGGTCTATCTCCGCCAGCACTGGCAGCTGTATGCGCTCTTCATGCTGCCTGCCTTCGCGCTGACGGTGATCTTCCGGTACATCCCCATGGGCGGTATTCTGATCGCCTTCACGGAGTACAACCCGATTCGCGGCATCCTGCACAGCGAATGGGTCGGCTTCTCGCACTTCCAGCGTTTCCTGTCATCCCCGGACTTCATGCGTTACCTGATGAACACCCTGAAGCTGAGCGTGTACGGTCTGCTCTGGGGCTTCCCGGCGCCGATCCTGCTGGCTTTCCTGCTTAACCGCATCCTCTCGAAGAGCATCAAGCAGAAGATCCAGCTCGTCCTCTACATGCCGAACTTCATCTCCGTCATCGTTCTTTGTGGTATCGTGCGCATCCTGCTTGCCCCCACCGGCATGATCAACATGCTGCTCGGCACCAACACGAACTTCATGACGATGCCCTCTGCCTTCCGCACGATCTACATCGCGTCCGGTATCTGGCAGGGCGCAGGCTGGGCCTCCATCATCTACACGGCGGCTCTGTCCAACGCCAGCAAGGAGCTCAAGGAAGCGGCCGTCATCGACGGTGCCAACATCATCCAGCAGATCAAGGCCGTTGAATGGCCCGCCATCAAGGACACGGTGCTGATCCAGTTCATCATGTCCGTCGGCAACATCATGTCCGTCGGCTTTGAAAAGGCCTACGCCCTGCAGACCGACCTGAACCTGAACGCGTCGGAGATCATCTCCACCTACGTGTACAAAAAGGGTCTTCTGGACGGCGACTACGGCTTCTCCACGGCTGTCGGCCTGTTCAACACGGTCATCAACGTCATACTGCTGATCTCCATGAATGCCATCGTCAAGAAGATGAACGACGGCAAGGGCGTCTGAGAAAGGGGGACTTACTGTGAATAAGACAAAAAAGAAAAGTGAGTTCGCCAAGCAGCCGACCGAGGACAAGATCCTCCTGACTGTCGGCTACATCATCCTCGGGCTCTTCCTGGTCGCGATCATCCTTCCCGTCATCTACATCATTCTGGCCTCCTTCGTCGACCCGGTCACGCTGCAGAACAGCGGTCTGACCTTCGACTTCTCCAAGTGGACGGCCACGGCCTACGAGCGTGTTTTGAGCAACTCCCAGATCTGGGTCGGCTTTAAAAACGCGCTGATCTACTCGATCCTCTTCACGGTCATCTCCGTCGTGGTCACGCTGCTCGCGGCCTACCCGATGTCCCGCGCGGACTTCAAGGGACGCGGCTTCTTCAACACGATCTTCGTCATCACGATGTTCTTCGGCGGCGGCCTGATCCCGACCTACCTGCTGATCTCCAATCTCGGCATGCTCGACACCATCTGGGCGCTCCTGCTGCCGGGCGCGTTCAGCGTGTGGAACATGATCATTGCCCGTACCTATTACATGGGCATCCCGCGCGACCTCCAGGAGGCCGCCGAGATCGACGGCGCCACCGAGATGATCTACTTCTTCAAGATCCTGCTGCCCGTCTGCACGCCGACGCGATGATCTACCTCAACAGCGCCTCCAAGCAGCCGCTGCAGCTCGTCCTCCGCGCCATCCTGATCCAGAGCCAGCCCCAGCCCGGCATGGTCTCCGACATGCAGTCCACCGCCGCCCGCGCCCAGCTGGCCGAGCTTCTGAAGTACGCGACGATCATCATCTCGTCGCTGCCTCTGATGATCATGTACCCCTTCTTCCAGAAGTACTTTGACAACGGCATCATGGCCGGCGCCGTCAAAGGCTAAGTTAACGGTGATCCATCGATCAGCGTTTACTTAACGTGTGCTCTTGCAGGAGAAACCTGTTAAAGCTATAATGAAAAGGAGAAAACAAACATGAGCAAAATGCGCAAGACCCTTGCACTTGTCATGGCTCTCGTCATGACGATGATGCTGCTGGCTGCCTGCGGCAGCTCCGGCGGCGCCGGCGGCGCGGCTTCCGCTCCCGTGGAGATCCCCGAGGGCGGCTACACCTTCCCGCTGGCTGAGAAGGCGGAGATCTCCGGTCTGACCAGATTCCCTGCCAATACCGAGTCCGAGCCCAACAACCGCACCATTTATAAGCGTCTCGAAGAGAAGACCAACGTCCACGTCAACTGGAAGGCCATCCAGGCTGACCAGTGGGGCGACAAGATCGCGCTCGAGATGGCCAACATCAAGACCCTGCCCGAGTTCATTTCCCCCGCCGGCCTCGGCGATGCCGATATCCTGAAGTATGCCAAGCAGGGCGTCATCATCCCGCTCGAGGAGTACATCACCCCCGAACTGATGCCGAATCTCTGCAAGGTCTTCGAGCAGGCTCCTGAGTACAAGGATATGTGCACCGACGAGAACGGCCACATCTGGACGCTCCCCTGGATCGAGCAGCTCGGCGTCGGCAAGACTGCGATCCAGACCATCGGCAACATGCCCTTCATCAACACCGCATGGCTTGACTTCCTCGGCCTCAAGATGCCCACCACTGTCGACGAGTTCGAGCAGGTCCTGATCGCCTTCCGTGATCACGCTGCCGAGCTCAAGGAGCACTTCAACATCGACGGCGACATCATCCCCCTGGCCTGCATTGTGAACGGCGGCAATGAGGACTGCCGTGTTCTCTGCAACGGCTTCGGCGAAGGCTACGGCGATCCTGACGACTGGCGTCACATCGTCATCACCGATGACAAGCAGGTCATCTGCGCTGCCACCACGCAGGGCTGGCGCGATGGCGTGGAATGGCTCCACAAGCTCTACACCGAAGGCCTGTTTGACCCCGACGCCTTCACGCAGGAGTGGAGCACCTACGTTGCCAAGGGCAAGAGCGGCCGCTACGGCGTCTGCTTCTCCTGGGACGTTGCCAACATCGTCGGCCTGACCATGGCTGACATTCAGAACGGCACCGCCGGCTGGGCTCCGCTGCCCATGCTGAAGGCCGACACCGTCAACCTCACCCCCAACACCGGCTCCCTCACCTCCGGCTTTGACCGCGGCCGCGGCGCTGTTATCACCGCCAACGCCAAGAACCCTGCCCTGATCTGCGCCTGGCTCGACCAGATGTACGATCCCATCCAGAGCCCGCAGAACAACTGGGGTACCTACGGCGAAGATGACGGCTTCGACATCTTCGTGATGGGCACCAACGACAAGGGCGAGCCCATGCTCCAGCACGCCGACCTGGGCGACCACTCTCCTGTTGAGGTCCGCGAGGCCGAGATGGTCGATGGTCCTCTGGCCGTTCTCGACAGCTACTACGGCGTGTATGTCACCTGCCCGGACGACGCCAAGTACCGTCTTGACTGGATCAAGGACATCTACACGCCCGACATGCACACCAAGTACGTCTTCCCGAACGTGCTGATGTCCTCTGAAGACACCAAGGAGATCTCCAACCTGCTTGCCGATATCGACAAGTGCATCGAGACCGCCCGTGCCAACGCGATCATGAACGGCTTCTCCGATGCTGATTGGAATCAGCTCCAGGCAGATCTGCAGGCCTACAAGGTGGATCAGCTCCTGGCCATCTTCCAGAAGTACGTGGATGCCTCTTCTGAGGCAGCTCTCCTCGCAAAATAACATGCAATCTTCCATCCGCGCCCCTCGGGGCGCGGATGGGCAGAGAGAAGGGCTTTTGGAAAAAGAGCCTTTCTCTCTGCCGAATACTGACAGGAGGTCACGCTATGACCAGCAAAATGCTGCAGAAGGCACGCGATTTTGAAAAAAAATACCTGCCCTATACCCTCTCCGAGCAGCCCGACTTTCATGTGACGGGCGGCATCGGCTGGATCAACGACCCGAACGGCTTTGCGCCGTACAAAGGGGAGTACCACCTGTTTTTCCAGTATTATCCCTATGACACCAAGTGGGGTCCCATGCACTGGGGTCATGTCAAGACGCGCGACTTCATCCACTGGGACCGTCTGCCCGCTGCGCTCGCGCCCGACATGGACTATGACCGCGACGGCTGCTTTTCGGGCAGCTCTGTGGAACTTCCGGACGGCCGACAGCTGCTGATGTACACCGGCGTGCGCAATATCCGCCGCCGCAACGGCCGGATCGAAGCCTTCCAGACCCAGTGCATCGCCATCGGCGACGGCGTCGATTACGAAAAGCTCTCCGACAACCCGGTGATCACGGCCGATCTGCTGCCCGAGGGCGGCAGCACCGAGGATTTCCGCGACCCGAAGATCTGGCGCGAGGGCGACCGCTTCTATGCCGTCATCGGCAACCGCTCCGCCGACGGCAGCGGCGACATCCTCCTTTATAAGAGCGAAGACGCCCGCAAATGGGAGTTCGTCAGCGTGCTCGCCTCCTGCCACAACCAGTACGGCCGCATGTGGGAGTGCCCGGACTTCTTCCCGCTGGACGGAAAGGACGTCCTGCTAGTCTCTCCCCAGGAGATGGCCGCCATCGGTCTTGAATTCCACCCCGGCAACGCCAACGTCTGCCTGATCGGACACTTTGACAAAAAGACCCATCACCTCAACCGCGAAAACGTCCAGGCCATCGACTACGGCCTTGACTTCTACGCCCCCCAGACGCTGCTGACCGACGACGGCCGCCGCGTGATGATCGCGTGGATGCAAAACTGGGAGACCTCCGCCTGCAAAAAGCAGGAGCTGCGCTTCATGGGCCAGATGACGCTGCCGCGCGAGCTCAGCGTCAAAAACGGCCGCCTGTATCAGGCCCCCGTGCGCGAGCTGGAAGGGTGCCGCGGCGTCAAGATCGATTATCACAACGTCCTTATCAACGGTGAAACCAGCCTGCGCGGCATCTCCGGGCGCAGCCTTGACATGACCGTGACCGTTCGCCCCGGCAACGAGAACTTCATGTTCAAGTGGTTCCGTCTGTACGTCGCGCGCGACGGCGAAAACTTCACCTTTATCCGTTACCGGCCCGATATCGGCACCCTCAAGGTGGACCGCACGCACAGCGGCTTCCCCCACGATATCGTCAATGTCCGCGAATTTCCGGTCAGCATGAAAAACGGCGCGCTGAAGCTCCGCGTGATCATGGACCGCTACAGCCTCGAGCTCTTCGTCAACGACGGCGAGCAGGCCGCGTCCTTCGTGCTGTACACCCCGCCCGAGGCGACGGCCGTCAGCTTTTCGTCCGACGGCAGCGTGCTGGTAGACGTGGAAAAATATGAGCTGCTGATGGAGTAAAAAGCGATGAGAGAGAGCTTTGATGTGCTCGCGCTCGGCGAGCTGCTGATCGACTTTACCGAAAACGGCGCGAGCGCCCAGGGCAACCCGCTTCTGGAGGCAAACCCCGGCGGCGCCCCGTGCAACGTGCTCGCCATGCTGCAAAAGCTCGGCAAGCGTACCGCCTTCGTCGGCAAGGTCGGCAGGGACATGTTCGGCGCCCAGCTCCGCGAGGCCGCGGAGAGCGCCGGGATCTGCATGGACTATCTGCTCGAGGACGCCCATGTCCACACGACCCTCGCCTTCGTCAAGACCTTCCCGAACGGCGACCGCGACTTTTCCTTTTACCGCGACCCCGGCGCGGATATGATGCTCCGCTCGGACGAGCTGCCCCTCGAGGCGATCAAAAAGGCGCGCATCTTCCATTTCGGCACGCTGTCCATGACGCACCCCGACGTCCGCTTTGCCACGCGCAAGGCCGTCACGGTCGCAAAGGAGGCCGGCGCGCTGATCTCCTTTGACCCGAACCTCCGTCCTCCGCTGTGGTACGACCTCGAGGAGGCCAGAGAGCAGATCGCCTGGGGCCTCTCCCGCTGCGACATTCTGAAGATCGCGGACAACGAGCTGGAGTTCATGACCGGCGAGACGGACTTTGACAAGGGCGCGGCCAGGCTGCGCGAGTCCTACCCCAACATCAAGGTGCTCAACGTCACGGCCGGCGCCGACGGCAGCTACAGCTATACCGGCGGCAGACGCGTCTTTGTCCCCTCGTTCCGTCTCGGCGGCACGATCGAGACCACCGGCGCGGGCGACACCTTCTGCGCGTGCGTGCTGAACTATGTGCTCGAGCACGGCGCGGACAAGCTCAGCGAAATCGAGGTTACCGACATGCTGCGCTTTGCCAACGCGGCGGCCTACCTGGTCACGACCCGAAAGGGCGCGATCCGTTCCATGCCGGAGCGGGAGCAGGTAGAGGAGATCCTGGCAAACAACTGATGTAATTTCCACAGCCCCGACCACTCCACACTAATGGCCGGCAAGCTGTGAAAAAAAGGAGGAACAATCCGGCCCGGGCTCGGGCTGCGGCAGTGTGGAGACCTGTCGTAATGCGGCGCGTCCCGAAGCGGGCGGCCGTGAGGGCGTTTCGTGCGAAGGCAGAACGCCCGGAGCTGCGCAACATGGCAGAAGTCAAACTGGTAAACATCAAGAAAGTGTACCCCTTCATCAGCGGCGAGCAGAAGAAGAG
>ONSW01000095.1 GCA_900320595.1 uncultured Eubacteriales bacterium
ATGTTGTCATAGACGGTATAGAACCGGATGTCGCCGCGGTGGGTGTGCTCCGGTGCGTCGGTCCAGTCGTCGCAGCTCCCGCCGTCGCCGTGGAGCATGATCGCAACATTGTAGCGCGTCTCCTCGTTATAGTCCCAGGGGAGATACACCGCGAGCTCAAGCGTCAGTCCGTCTGGCAGCATCAGAGAATCGCGCAGGCAGCGGCCGCTGTGCGCGGCAGGGGAGAAGTAGCGGTCCGGCAGCTCGACGGTGTAGAGCGCGGCCTCGGCGCCGCAGACGTCGCAGACGCCGTCCATGCCGAAGTGGTGGTTGAACTGTTTGCCGCAGACCGGGCAGGCCGCCGTATCGGCGCTGTGCGTCTCGTGCGGGCAGAGCCATTGACAGTCGACGCAGCGGCCCGATTCGTCAAAGCCGTTTTCGTGCGGGCAGGGCTCGCCGCACTCGGCGCACAGGTGCGTCTGCGTGTCATAGCGATGGACGTGCGCCGTAGGCTCGGGCGTCGGGTCAATCTCCTGCACGATCTCAAGCGGACGGAGCAGGAGAGAGGTGCGCCCGGCGACCAGAAGGAGCACAACGAGCAGGAGGGCGAGGATCCCGAGCGCCGCAAGCGCGGTCAATGTTTTCTTTTTCACAGCGTCCTCCTCTTAATATTATGTAAACCAATAACGACGGATCAAAGTCTGTACAGCCAGCGGATCACGACGCAGAGCAAAAACGTGCCGAGCAGCATCGCGGCAAAAGCCACAGGCCACTTTCCGCCGCGGTTGAAGCCGTAGAAATCATCCCAGCGCCCCTCGTCCGGGCCGAGGACGACCTTGTAGAGATAGAACGTGCCGTAGAGAATAACGGGGATCTCGCCGAGCAGCGACGAGGCGAAGGAGAGAGGGTAAAACCGCTCGGTAAAGCAGAAAGAGACGAGGGCGAGCAGCGGGCCGATCAGATGAAAGTAAAGATCGCGCTTGCGGAACAGATCGGCGTATCCGTACTGCGGGCCGAGAAAGACCATGACAGTGGTAAAGGTGACGGCCACGGCTACCGTGGAAACGTATTTGACAAGCCAGACCCAGCGCGGCGGGACGCCGCCGAAGAGCGCGACCGCCATCAGAAGTGAGGCGAAGGCGCAAAAGAGGTTGGACAGCACTGTGAAGAAGCGCAGCGCGGCGAGGCCGCGCTCAACGTTCGTTTTCCCCTCGGAAAAGAAATAGCTGATGTACAATACGGTCGTAACAAGAAACAGCAGCAGGTTCAGCTCGATCATTTCAGAAATCTCCTCAGCTCTTTTTCTCCCGCCTCGGGGAGCAGCTCGTGCAGATGTGCGAGCAGGCGCGCGTACGACTCCTCCGGCGAGCGGGCGTAGACCCGGTCGGTGAAATCGCTGCCCATGAACTTCTCGGGCGTGGAATAGGACGCGACGCCCCAGCCGCGGCGGTTGCCGTATTTGTCCTCGGAATAGACGAAATCGCTGATCACGACATAGCCGAGCTCCTGAAGGCGCGTGATCGAGGCGTCAAAGCCCTTCTTTCCCTCGGTCTTCTGCCCGCTGCGCGCCGTATAGGCATAGCCGCCCATTGTCCGTAGTTCCTTGGAGAGGATCGGATCGTTCGCGTCGATGAGCTCGAAGAGCTCCTTGTCGTCAAAGCGGGCGAGCCCGTCGTCATAGCGCGCGTCAAAGTCATAGCCGTCGCGGCGGTAATTCGCCAGATCCAAAAACCATTCGCGGCTGACATAAACGGCCTTCTTTTCGAAAAACTTGCCGTAGGCGCAGTTCGTCTCGCGGATCACGGGGCCCTTCCAGTCCCAGCTGCACTCTCCCGTATCCGACCACAGCGCGGCGGGATGACAGTGCTCCTCCAGCGAGAAGCCGGGGAGGGAGTTGGCAAAATAAGGCACGATGCCAAAGGTCTCGACGGCCTCGACGAGATCTTTTTTCGTCCTCACATAAAAATCAAAGCGCATGCTTTGCCTCCGCATACAGGATCATTTATGCTTCTATTTTAGACAAAACGCGCCGCCATTGCAAGTGGGCGGGCGTGAAAAGGATTGACGCGGGGAGAACGTGCAGAAGAGGCGCTCTTGTGACAAATGCACAACGCGTCGACGCTGATAGAGGCAATTTGATTTATTTACTGGACAGAACGTGAAGAATTGATTACAATAAAAAGAGATGTGATCGAAAGAGAACGCCGGAGATGATCCGAGGGATCAAGGAAGCTATAAGCTTCTGAAATTCTGTAAAGGAATACATAAGGAGAAAACGAACATGAAAAAATGGATCGCGATCGTACTGCTTGCGGTGATGCTTCTCTCTCTCGCCGCGTGCGGACAGAAGAAGGAAGAACCGGCTGCCGTCGGCGGCTGGACGCTGAATGACTCCGGCGAGCTCTCGGCCGAGGCGAAGGCCGCCTTTGACAAGGCGATGGAGGGCCTC
>ONSW01000029.1 GCA_900320595.1 uncultured Eubacteriales bacterium
AGGAGGAAGCTCCCGCTGAGGAGGAAGCGCTCGTTGAGGAAGAAACTCCCGCCGGGGAGGAAGCTCCGGTCACGATCCTGCTCACGCCCCCGGTCTTCGAGGCCCTCGCGCAGGGCTATCGGCGTGATGCGCTGCCCGTCGCCGCGGCCGCGGCGACGAACGAGGGCGAGCAGCCCGTCACGATCCTGGCCGCGCGGATCAACGGGGTCAGCGCCAACTGCTTTACAATCGATTACGAGAAGGATGTGACGCTTGCTCCCGGCGAAACGAACGACACGGCCTGGCGCGTCTCCCCCGTTCCCTATCTGCGCGCGGGCGATTATACCGCCAGGCTCGTGCTGATCCTCGAGAGCGGCGAGACGATCGAGGCGCCCTTTACGCTGACGGTCGTCAAGGGCTGATCGGGGCGGGAAGCGCTTGCTTTGCGCACAGCTTTTCATAGAGAAGCTGTTTTGAAATAACTCTTACCGGCCCCATACAATCTAAAAACGGCGTGACCGCAGCGGTCACGCCGTTTTTAGATTGTTCGTTCCCTTTTTGATGTTACATATCAGCCACGCGGTTTGGGCGCCGTTCCACCTCATCCGTCGCGGCCGGCGCCGCGCCGCCTGTCTCGCTGCGGCACGGTCTCGCTGCCCTCAGGGGGAAAGGCTTGCGGCGAGGGTCAGCCAAGGGCTTCCCCTTGAGGGGAAGCTGTCAGCCGGAAGGCTGACTGATGAGGTGTCTTTTCATGCTTCCTTGATTCCCGGCAATTCAAGTCGTCTCAAAAGGTCGGCACACACCCCGTCAAAATTCCGATTGATATCGTCATTGGAATATCGCACAACCGAGATTCCGAGCTGGTTCAGCACACGATCTCTCGCCCGGTCGGAGGCAGCGCCCTCATCCTCATAGTGTTGTGAGCCGTCCAGCTCGATCACAAGTTTAGCCGAGGCGCAGTAAAAGTCAACAATGTAATGGGCGATGACCTTTTGCCTGTTGATCGTCACGGGAAGCTGTTTGAGAAAGTCATACCAGAGTCGGCGTTCCTCTTTCGTCATCTCGCGGCGCAGCTTCTGCGCGTTTTTTCTTAATTTGGGGTTGTTCGTTTGATTCAAAGCTTCCACCTCATCCGACCTCGCTTCGCTCGGCCACCTTCCCCTCAAGGGGAAGGCTTTTCTTTTATCGGATCTTTTTACCGCAGCGGACGCAGACGTTTGTGCTGAACAGCCGTCCGCCGCACTGCGGGCAGAAGCTCCAGTCCTCCGGAAGCGGGATGCGGCCTTCCCGCTCGCACTTTTGCCGCCGCAGGGCGCGAATTAAGCCAACAAGAGCAATCAAGAAAACGATAGACCCGGCGATCATACCGAGCATCAGCATCGCCGCAGCCGCGCTGAATGCGGGATGCCCCACCGCGCCTGCCTCATAAGCGGCCGCCTGCGCCGGAAAGATCCAGTTTCTGTCGGCCCATGTACCCAGAGCGAAAAGCAGCACGACCACGAGCGGCGAGAGCAGCATCCATATGAGATAGTACCGAGGGCTCGGTTTCTTTTTCATAACTCTTCCCCTCTCCTTTCCGTCCGCAGCCAGCGGCCGGAGAGATAATAGCCGAGGAACAGCGCGAAGAGAAGCATGTTGTGTCCAATCATGCAGCCCCAGGCCGAGACGAGTCCCAGCCCCAGAAGCCGCGTGCAGAGGAAGGTGCCGACGATGCGCACGCCCCACATGCCGAGGATGTTGAAAACAAAGGGTGCCTTCGTCCTGCCCGCGCCCTGGAGCATGCCCTCGATGACGATGGACACGCCGTAGAACGGCTCGGAGAGCGCGACCATGCGCAGCACCGTGCTGCCGAGTGCGATGACCGTCTCATCCCGGCTGAAAAGTCCCACCATGTCCGGGGCAAAGGCGAAGAGCAGCGCGCCGGAGAGCAGCATCATCCCGATCTCGCACAGGAAGATGAGCCGCGCGGTGTCCCGGCGTCTTTCCTCGTCCCGCGCGCCGATGGCGTTGCCCGTCAGCGTGGCGGCGGCGGACATCATGCCGTAGCCCGGGATGTAAAAGGCGGACTCGACGGTGTTGGCGATCGTGTGGGCGGCGGTGGCCGTCGCGCCAAGCGCGTTGATCATCGCCGCAAAGGCGACATAGCCGAGCGAGGTGCCGAAGCGCTGGAGCATGTTCGGAAAGGCCACCCGCAGACACGGCCGCAGCACCCGCTCGTCCGGCCGCAGCGACAGGCCGCGCGGGGAGACGCGATCGTGCCGGAAGAGCGCAAGCGTGATCGCCGCCCCGCCGAAGAGGAAGGACAGCGCGCTCGCCGCGGCGGCGCCCGTGACGCCCCATCCCGCACCCCAGATCGTGACGGCATGTCCGAAGAGGAGCGACGTTCGCGTGGGATAAATCAGAAGAAAATTCAGCACGACGTTGACAAGATTGACCCCCACGCCGACGCGCATGGGCGTTTTGGTGTCCCCGGCGGCGCGCAGCACCGTGCCGAAGAGGATCATCGCCGTGCGCGGCAGCATCGGCAGATAGAGCACAAAGAAATAGCGCGCGGCCGCTGCACGCAGCGAGGGCTCGACGCGCATCCACCCTGGGACATACGGGCTCAGCGAGAGCGTGAGCGCCGTGAAGAGCACGCCGAGCACCAGCACCGCCAGCACCGACTGGGCCGCCGCGCGGCGGGCGCGCCCTTCGTCCCCGGCGCCGAAGGCCTGGGAGATCTGGGCAAGAAAGCCCACGCCGAAGGCCGAGACCGTGCTGCCGATCAGCCAGTTGACCGTCAGCGTGCTGCCCACCGCGGCCGTCGCGGCCGTGCCGAGCGAGCCGACCATCGCCGTGTCGATATACTGCACGGCCGTCTGCAGCAGCTGCTCGAGCATCGTCGGCCAGGCGAGAGAAAACACCGCCGGCAGCAGCGCCCAGGCAAATATGGACTTTTTCCGTCTTGTCGTTTCCATGTAGGGCATCATAATGATCATCGCTCGGCGAAATCACTCGAGGATTCGAGTGATTTCGCTGCCAAACGACAGGTTTGGCAGCGAATGATTCCTTGAATCATTCGTCCGATGCTCATTGCAATGAATATATGGCAAAACAGCCGGGCTGTTTTGCTTCGCCGCAAAGCGGCGTGGCGAAAAGCTTTTTAGCTTTTCGCCATCATATAGTCATTATAGCACAAACCCTCCCCCGGGCGCAAGGGCGCGCGGGAGAGGGCTTTTCCGTTTTTTGTCTCAGCCGCGGCGGCTTGCGCCCGGCTCTTCGGGCAGCTCGAGCTCGAGATAGCTCTCGACGATGTCCATGATCGTGTCGTCGCGCAGCGTGATCGAGATCTCGATGCGGCGGTTCTGCGCGCGTCCCTCCTCGGTGTCGTTCGAGGCGACGGGGCGCGTCTCGCCGTAGCCGGCGGCGCAGAAATACGAGGCGTAGGGATTGAGCTTGCCGCGGCCGCTCGCCATCAGATAATCGAGCACGGCGTTCGCGCGGTCGGTGGAGAGGACGCGGTTTTCCTCGTCGCTGCCGGTCGAGTCGGTGTGGCCGGAGATGACGATGCTGTCGACGTATTTGGCGTTTTCCCCGTCGGCAAGGAAGGCGGCAAAGACCTCCGCCAGCTTGTCGAGCGTCGGGCGCGCGGCAGGCTTGATCGCGGAGGAGCCGAAGTCGAACAGCACGCTCTCGCTCAGCACGATCGCGCCGTTGTCGCCGATCGAGACCTTGCTCGCGTCGCCCATGACCCCCACCATGCTGTCGCGCATCTGCTCAAGGATCGACAGGCGCAGCACGGCGATGGTCTGCATGCGGCTGCGCATCTCCAAAAGCTCCTTGTTCGCGGCCTTGAGATAGGTCTCCTGCTCGCCGATCAGCGCCTTCTGGTCGGCCAGGAGCTTGTCCTGGGCGGCGAGCTCTTTCTTCTGCTCGGCAAGCTGCGCGTTCTGGTCGTCGAGCTTGCCCTTGAGCTCGTCGAGCGTCAGCTGCGCCTCGGCAAGGTCGATCGTGACCTTTTCGAGATCGCTCTTCGCCTCGTCCACCTGGCCGAGCGTCAGATCGAGCGTCGCGCGCGTCTCGGCGAGCACCTCCTGCGTATTTTGCAGGTCGTTGCCGGTGATGAGGTTCTGGATATAGCTCAGGAGCATCAGAAAGAACAAAATCAGCGCGACGGCCGACATCATGTCGGCGTACGACGGCCAGAAGCCCTGCTCTCCCGCTTCGCTGCGCACGAGCGCGTCGCCGCGGGCCTTGTAGGTCCTTCTCATTTGCTCTCTCCTCCCATGCGGCGGTTGATTTCGCGCATCGCGCCGGAGAGATCGCGCACGGCGAGATCCATCCGCTCGACGCTGCCGCGCAGGTTATAGTCGACCTCGGAGAAGTCGTGGATGCCGTCGGAGAAGGTCTTCACGGCGGCGTCGAACTTCTTCAGCTCTCCGTCGCAGACGGCGATGCTCTTTTCAAACGAGGCAGCCGCAGCCGAGGTCGAGCCGGCGAAGGAGGCAGCGGCGTCGGAAAGCGATTTGCGGATCTCGGCGGCCGAGGCGCCCATCGCGTCGATCATCGCGCGCACAAGGCTCGCGTCGTCCTTTGCGAGCGCCGGGCCGAGCGCGGGCGCGACCTCGTTGTCGAGCCACAGCTCCAGCCGCGTCTCAAATCTCTCGCGCGCCGCCTGGGGCGAGAGGATCGTGCGCAGGATCGTGAGCAGGATCGAGCAGCCCGCGCCGACGAGCGAGGTGTAGAACGCCACGCCCATGCCCGAGAGCGCCGAGAGCAGCCCGCCGCCCACGCTGTCGAGCACGCTGAGCCACTCGGAGGTGTTCGAATAGCCGATCAGCTCCGTCAGCGAGGCCACGGCGAGGCTCAGTCCCAGAAAGGTGCCGAACAGGCCGAGCGTGACGAACAGCGACACGGCGTTGTTCAAGTACCGCTCGCACAGCAGCAGCCCCGGCAGCTTGCGCCCCATGACGTCGGAGATGATGGCGGGGGTGTTCACGTCCGCGCCAAATTTTCGATACGCCGCGGCGTATTCCTCCAGCAGCGCGGCGCGCCAGCCCCGGCCGTCTTCGTCGCGGCCGTCGCCCTTCGCCCCCGCGGCAAGCAGACGGTAGCGCGCCGAGAGCGCGAGCAGCAGCACGACGGCCAGCGCGAAGAGCGCCAGGATCACCACGATCACGACAAGGCCTGCGGGCGGCATGTTTTGTAATCTGTTCAAGTTCATATCCTCCGTTTATTCTGTATTGGGCGCTGTCGCAGCGCCCTTATATTGCCAAAAAGCTTCTTTCTTCGTCAATATAATAAAAATTCCCGGAAAAAATGTTAACAAAGCGCAAAATATTCCCCCTCCCGCCCGATCCGGGCAGGCATGTGCTGGACTTTTTCCCCGGGGGCTGATAGGATAAAGAAAACGTCCCGGCGGGCGACAAGCCGACACGCCGGGGGGATATTACCGGGAGCGTGATCTCATGAACGAAATTTTTGATCTCCAGGCCTATCTGAGCGCAGGCGTGGAGCAGGTCGTGGCCGACGCGCTGAAGGCCACGCTGAAGGATCCGCGCGAGAGCGCGTTTCTGGTGAAGTTTGCCGCGGCGAGCAGAGCCGCCTCGAAAAAGCGGCGCGAGAGCGAGGACGCGGGCGAGCACATCCCCTCCTACCTGATCGCGAGCATCACGAGCGCCTGCAACCTGCACTGCGCGGGCTGCTATTCCCGCTGCAACAACGCCACCGTGGACGCCGCTCCCGTGCAGCAGCTCACGGGGGAGGAATGGCTGCGCATCTTTGACGAGGCCGACGAGCTGGGCATCAGCTTTATCCTGCTCGCGGGCGGCGAGCCGCTGCTGCGCCGCGACGTCATCGAGGCCGCCGGGAAAAAGCAGAATATCCTCTTCCCCATCCTCACCAACGGCTTCTTTATCGACAAGCGCTACTTCGAGCTCTTCGACCGCTGCCGCAATCTCGTCCCCATCATGAGCATCGAGGGCGAAAAGGAAGCCACCGACGCGCGGCGCGGCAAGGGCGTGTATGACCGCCTTGTCACGAACATGGACGAGTTTCACCGCTGCGGCCTTATCTTCGGCACCTCCGTCACCGTGACGACGGAAAATCTCCGCGAGGTCACCTCCGCGCGCTTTCTCGATTCGCTTGCCGAGCGGGGCTGCAAGGTCGTGATCTTCGTCGAGTTCGTCCCCGTGACCGACGAGGCGAAGGAACTGGCCCCCGGCGACGGGGAGCGGGATTATCTCCGCCGCGAGATCGCGCGCCTGCGCGCGGAGCGTCCGGAGATGGTGTATATCTCCTTCCCCGGCGACGAGAAGGAGTCGGGCGGCTGCGTGGCGGCCGGCCGCGGCTTTTTCCACATCAACTCCCACGGCGGGGCCGAGCCCTGCCCCTTCTCGCCCTATTCGGATGTGAACATCCGGGGCAGCTCGCTGCGCGAGGCGATGCACTCGCCGCTGTTCACGGCGCTGCGCAGCGGCGATATCCTGACGGACGACCACGATGGCGGCTGCGTGCTGTATGAAAAGCGCGCGCTGGTCGAGGCGCTGCTCGCCGCGCAGGAGAAATAAACACGGATACGCACGCTTTTCGGGTGCGGGCGTATACTGGACAGGAAAGAAGGGAAACGCCTGTGAAGAAAAAAAGTCGCCTGCTCACGGCCGCGGCGTTGCTGCTTGTCGTGATCCTGGGCTTTTTTGTCTATACAGCCGTCTATTATCACGCCGACGAAACGGCGCGCTCGGCGCTGCGATCGGACGGGAGCGTCGCGGTCACGCCGACGGACTACGGCTATCTGTTCGACGGCCCGGCGGAGGACGCCGCGCTGATCTTTTACCCCGGCGCCAAGGTGGAGGCCGAGGCTTATGCCCCGCTGCTGCACCGGCTGGCCGCGGGCGGGCTGAACGTCTGTCTGGTGCGGATGCCGCTGCGCATGGCCTTTCTCGGCCAAAACCGCGCCGACGACGTGATGGCCGCCTGCCCGTATGAGCATTGGTATATCGGCGGCCACTCGCTCGGTGGGGCTGTGGCCGCGCTCTATGCCGCGGACAACGGCGAGGCGGTGGAGGGTCTCGTGCTCTGCGCGGCCTATCCGACAAAGCCGCTGGACGACGGGCTCATCGAAATCAGTCTGACCGGGAGCGAGGATCGCGTCGTCAGCCGCAACCGCCAGGAGAGCGGCCGTTCTCTTGCGCCGGCGTGCAGCTATACATATGTGATCGAGGGCGGCAACCACGCCCAGTTCGGCAGTTACGGCGCCCAGAAGGGCGACGGCGCAGCGCTGATCCCGCCGGAGCGGCAGTGGGACGAAGCCGCAGCGGATATCCTCGCCGCGCTCGGCCGCGCGGCATAGACAGCAAAAAAAGACAGCCCTCAGGGCACACTTCGTAAGGAAGTTGCTTTGAGGAAGCAATTACCAGCTCAATAAGATATAGAATCGGCGTGACCGCAAAGGTCACGCCGATTTCGTCGCTCTATTCTGGTTTTTGTGGGGCAAGATCCGATGCTCGCTATCACTGCGGACAACAAAAGACTTGCCCGACAAACAGGAAGTTATAAATCTCTTTTCACCATCACGACTTCTTCGTTCTGATACTCGATATCGAATCCGTTCTTCAAAAACAGTTTATAAGATGGATTATCGGCTGCGATATCATCATGAAGCACAGGAATGCCATTGTTTTTTGCAGCTGTGCATAATTGCTGCAGTGCATCCGTTCCGTATCCGCGATTACGATATTGCGCGAGAACAATAACATCACAGATGTAAATATCCCGGAGTTTATCATAGTGATATGCAATTTCTCCGACATATTCATTCTCCGGATTCATCAGATAACGATAATACCGATCGGCTCCCGGATTCCTCACCCAGGACTCATACCAGGATTCCCACGCATCCACGGGAAATGGGATCGTGCCGCCCCACCTGGCGTTATATGACATGGTCTCTTCATCTGCCATCAGTTTTTCTCTGAACCACAAATCATCAAAAGCCGGCTTGACCAAAGTAAGCTTCATGTATTCTCCCCTGCAAATCCCGATTTGTTTTAGTCATTGTACCATCGATAACCGGCGCGGTCAATTACCTCATATTGCAATAGGAAGGAGGCACTTCCTTACGAAGTGCCTCCTTCCGGGCTGTCTTTTTTTGTTGGCTTATTCCGTTTTTTCTCCGCACACCGGACGGTATACGGCGAAGGTTGCGAAGACGAGGATCAGCGCGCCGATGGTCATCAGCGTATAACAGCCGAGCTGCCAGTTGCCGTGGCGCTGGACGAGATATTCGCTGACGCCCGCGATGGCTGCGCCGAGGAACCACGCCACCCAGCAGAGCACGCGGTGGAGCTTTGGCCCGCCGGAGCGGATCGAGCGGCGCGAGAACACGACGAGCACGCCCAGCATGGCCGCCGCGCCGAGGATCTGGGCAACGCTGATAAAGGCGTTGAAGGTAAAATAGCTTGCGTCGTTGCGCGTGCTGTCGATGACGAGCTCGACGGCGCTGTACAGCACCAGAAAGGCCAGGAACACGTCTCCGCGCCGCCCCCAGCGGCGGACGAAGAGCAGCGTCAGCACGGCGAAGAGCACAAGGAAGAGCAGCGCGCCGACAAAGAACGAGGCGAAGCGGTATTCCCCGCCGCCCGGCGCGGCCGCCGCGAAGGGCAGACGGCAGAAACGCGGATCCGTGATCGGCACCTTGCCGCGGCAGCCGCCGCTAAAAAGCGAGCTGAGGCGCACGAGCGCAAGGCAGAGCGCGAGCGCGGGCGATGCGCAGTCGAGCAGCAGCGCCGTATCCTTTTCAAGCCCCGCAAGGCGCAGCAGCAGCGCGGCGAGCACAAATCCGATCACGACGCCGGAAAGGCAGAAGCCCCCCGACGAGCCCGGCACGAGCGCCGCCGCGAGCGAGGAGAACTGCTCGCTGTGGCAGTACCAGAAGATCGTCCGCGCGACGGCGAGCGAAAGCACAAGGCCAAGCGGCACCAGCAACCAGAAGGCGCGCTTCTTCCCGCCGTTTGCGCCGTAGGTCCCCCAGAGCGCGAGGAACCCGGCCGCGCAGGCAAGCGCGATGAGGAGCGTGTCCCAGTAAAGGGTCACGCGCCCGAAGCAAAAGGCGACCTCTCTCATGCTCCCGCCTCCTTTCCCTCCGGCAGCGCCGAGGCGAAATAGAAGATGTCGCTGACCTGGCGCTCGGCATCCCAGTCGATGTTGTTGAGCACCTTTCCGTTCATCCAGAGCTCGGCGGTCTGTCCGCCGTCGAGCGCATAGGCGTCCACGCAGCCCTTGTCATACAGGATCTGCGCCGCCTCCGGGATCGTCGCGACCGTGGCCCCGGTGCCGAAGTTGATCGTCATCAGCAGATAATGCAGCCTGTCCGTCATCGCGATGGCGGAGCGGGAATAGTCCGTGTCGCCCTGCCCGACCTTATACTTGCCCGTGCCGAGATCCTGCAGCTCGCCGTCCCGGATCAGGATCGGTCCGAAGGCGGCGGAGAAGAGCACGTCGTTGTCGCGGATAAAGGACTCGGCCTCCTCGCGCGCGGCGAAGCTGCCGCGCGGCACGAGCAGCATCTCGCCCTCCGCGGTGAAGAAGCAGGTGTCGAGCCATTCGGGCTCAAAGCGGTAAAGCTCGCGCCGGAACACCGTGACGCCGAGCTGGCGATAGGCGTAAAAGTCGCCGTTCGTGGCGAGGACGGCGTTCACCTCCCCGGCGAGGCGGGAGCAGTATTCGCGCATGTGCGAATCATAGCTGTCGCCGCTCAGGCGGCGGCGGAACTGGGAGGGATCGGCGATGCGCACCTCGGCAAAGGTGCAGCCCTTGTGGTCGATCAGCTCCTTCCACACGATCACAAGGATCGTCTCGTCGCTGTAATAGCTGATCTCGGTATTGGGCGCAAGCTCGATATCCTCCGACCAGACGGTGTCCTGTCCCTCGAGGAGAGGCGCGGCGTCGTCGATCAGCGCGCGGATGACCGCCGGGTCGGTCGTCGTGCCGAAGTTTTCGCTGCGCGGCGCGGGGGCGGCGAAGTCGTTTTCTCCGATGCGGTAGATCTTGCGGATATAGGTCAGCCCGTCGAGCACCGCGCTTTTGGCGTTGTTCGCCTCGCTCGCAAAATCCGTGCCGAGCGCGGCGAAGAGCGCGCCGTCCGGCACGATGCGCCACTTGCCCGCCTCATAGCGCAGCCGCAGCGTCAGCGTGCGGCTCGTCTCATATGTCTTTTGCCCGGCGAGCAGGGCGGCGACCGCCTCGCGGTACGCCTCGTCCGTGACCTCCGGGCGATAGAGCCCGTTTTCATCATAGACCTCGTCATAGGCGCGCGCGTCGACCTGCGCCTTGAGGCGCGTCATCACCTCGGCGCGCAGATCCTCGCGCATCGCCTCGAGCTCCGGCGCCGTCACGCGCACCGGAACGCGCGCTTCGAGGCCGCTGCGCTCGGTCTCGCCGTCAAGCGCCCAGGAGAAGTCCTCCCGCCGCGCGGCAAACAGCGCGGCCGACGCCTCGTCCTCCGGCGCCGGGATCGCGGGCATCTGCTCCCCGCCGGCGAGGCAGCCTTGTACCAGTGCCTCGTCGCCGTCGCGCACCGCGTCGAAGAAGGCGCTCACCGCCTCCTCCGGAGCGCCGGACGGGCGGAAAAGCAAAGGGCCTCTGCTCTGTCCCACGGCCGCAAGCACGCATGCCGCGGCAGCCGCGGCCAGCGCAGCGGCATAAAGGGGCGCGCGAAGGCGGCACGATTTTTCAAACATCAGCAGCGCCGCCGCGCCGAGCGCGCACACCGCCGCCATTCCGTACAGCATGGATCTTTCCTCTTTCCTCTTCTTTCCGTCCTCTCGCGCCGCAGGGGCGAGAGAGCGCGGAACAGCTTTATGTTATCATATTTTCGCGGAAATGCAACGGAAAAGGCGAGAGGAACAGCATCTCTCTTTCCCCTCCCCCCGGCGGATCGGTCAAAAAAACGCACTTGGAAAAGTCCGGCCGCGGTGTTATACTGAAGAGCATTGTTGAAAGGGGGTCCTCGCCATTCGCAGGGAAATCGGCCGTTTCTGTGCCCATGTGCTTCTGTTTCTGCTGCTGATCGCATATTGGGAGTGCCTGATGCAGCTTGTCGCATTCGGCACGCTCGCGCAGATGAAGGGATGGTTTTTGCTCTTCGCTCTGCCGCAGGCGATGCTGCCTGCGGCGCTTTGCTGCTGGAAACGGGTGCGGCCCGGCCGCGTTTTTGCGCTGCTGCTCGCGCTGGCGCTGGCGCTTTTCTACTGTGCGCATATGATCTATTTCCGCGTGTTCGGGTCGGTGATCTCGATGTCGATGGTCGGCGTCGGCGGCGACGCCGTGGAAAACTTCGGCTGGGCGCTCGCGGTCACGCTGCGCGAATCGCTGGGCTGGCTGGCGCTGTTCCTGCTGCCCGTCGCGGCGACGCTCGTGTGGGTCTTTCTGCCCGTGCGGGAGGAGAGCGGGCTGCGCCTTGCCGTGCGTCTTGCGGCGATCGCGGCGGCGGTGCTGCTCTGGCTGCCCGCCGGGGCGCTCCTTTCACTCGGCGGCCGCGGCGACAACAGCGCCTATTACGCCTATACCAGCGCCTATGTGGACACCGACACCTCGGCGCAGCGGCTCGGCGTGCTGACCACCTCCGTGCTTGAGCTGCGCTCGATGCTCTTCGGCAACAGCGCCGAAAGCGAGATGGCCGACGCCGTCAGCTTCGCACGGCCCACGGAGCAGCCTCTCCCGGCCGGGGACGCGTCCGACGAGGCGCCGCTCTCTCCCGCCGCCGAGACCGACGCGCAGGAGGACGCCGCCGCGCCGAACATCCTGCCGGAGATCGACTTTGCCGCGCTTGCCGCGCAGACCGACGACGAGACGGTGAAAAAGCTCTGTGAATACTTCGGCGCGATGCCGGGCACGAACCGCAACGACTATACCGGCTTGCTCGAGGGCTATAACCTCATCTATATCTGTGCCGAGTCCTTCTCCACGATCTCGCTCTCCGAGGAGCTGACGCCCACGCTCTGCCGCATGGCGCGCGAGGGCATCGTGCTGACGAATTTTTACAACAGCTTCAAGAACACCACCACGAACGGCGAGTTTGCCATGCTGACCGGTCTGTGGCCGGATCTGTCGCGCAGGGCCGATTTCGGCAACACCTTCGGCAGCTTTTACCAGAGCGCCGAAAACTATATGCCGCTCAGTCCCGGCAACATCTTCCGCGGCCAGGGCGTCGAGAGCTATATGTTCCACAACTATCTCGGGTCGTACTACGGCCGGGACCAAACCCATCCGAATCTCGGCTATCGCTGCCGCTTTTCCGACACGATGAAGCTCAGCGTTCTCTGGCCCGCATCAGATCTGGAGATGATGCAGCAGACCGTGGATGATTATATCGGCGACGAGCGCTTTCACGCCTATTACATGACCTTCAGCGGGCACGGTCCTTACGATGTGGAGGAAAACCGTCTGGTCAGGCGGAACCTTTCCCGCGTGCCCGAGGAGATCGACAGCCGCAAGGTGAACCTCGGCTCCCGCTGCTTCTTTGCCTGTGCGCTGGAGCTGGAGGACGCGGTCGCGTATCTGATGGAGCGGCTTGAGGAAGAGGGGAAACTGGACAACACGCTGATCGTGATCGCCGGCGATCACTATCCCTATTTTCTCAGCGACAGCGTGGCGCGCAACATTCTCGGCGAGCTGCCGGAGCGCGAATTCGAACGCTTCCACTCCACCTGCATCATGTGGTGCGGCGCTCTGGACAAGCCGATCGTCTGCGACACGCCCTGCTGCAACGTCGACATCCTGCCGACGGTTTTGAACCTGCTGGGGCTTCCGTATGATTCGCGCCTGCTCTCCGGCACGGATATTTTCTCCGACGGGCCGCACGTGGCCGTGCTGGCCAACAAGAGCTTTGTCTCCGATACGATGAAGTACAACGCGATGAACGGCGAGGTGACGATGCTCGACGAGAGCGCGCTCCAGGACGAGAGCGCGCGCAGCGCCTATCTCGAGCGGATCAACGGCGACATCATGGCGCGCTATGCCGCGGCGCTGGCGATCAACCGCACGGACTTCTATCGCTTCGTATGGGAGAAGAGCGGGCTGCTGCCCGCGGGATAACGCGGCGGCTTCGGAACAGGACAAAAAGGCGAGAGGTTGATCCTCTCGCCTTTTTCGTTTCGTCTTTGCCGGGGATGTGCGCGGCCGCGGCTCTTTTGGCGGGGCTCAACGAGCTTGCCGCAAACTTCCTTCGGCATTATCCGCAGTATAAAAGCGGAGTGTTCAATTTGACAGAATTAGCAAGGCTCTGCGACATCAGCAGGACAACGGCGTATAAATGCATCGGGCTGTTGGAGGGATAGAAACGGCAGGGAGTGATTTACTCCCTGCCGATAGTTTACCATTGCCTGTCCTGGTAGGGTGTATCTGCTACACCTTCTCTATTCAAGCGTTTCACCAGCCTATCCAATTTTGGCTTCCACATATTCTTAAACCAGTGTGTTTTTCCAAACCATTTTACTAACGTGGGACTTATTGCATAATAAGTTCGGATGAAAGCACGGCCATACCAAGTTTCTGCGAGTGTACAATCACGATAACGGCGAAGTGTCCAAACCTCAGGGCAGTCATAGGAGCCATAAACAGCAGTAGCAACATAACAGGCTTGAACATGTTGTGTTCCAACAGAGTTTGACGGGTCAGCGCTTTCTTCCGAAATCGTTAATTCAGCAAAATGAAGACTCTCTATTGAAAAAAACAATGGGTCGCTACCACTTTGAATTTGTCTGACATTAGATACTTTCTCTTCACTTGTCCCTGGTTTAGCAAGATTTATAGCTCCTGTCGCAGAACCATAGGGGCGCGTATAATTCGCTTTGAAGTAAATTCGATGGGGCTTTGATGAGTCAATTTTGAAAGAGGCTGTTTCCCCTTCCTTTAGGCTCGCATACACAGAATCGTCAACATATACTTCTCCCTGTGTAAAAGAGCAGTACGGCCATTGGTTTTCTTTCTTCGTGTATCGCCAACTGATAGTAACATTTCTATCAAGCAATTCTCTTGTTTTTATGTTTATCGTCGCATTTTCAATATTTATGGTATCACAAATATAACTATTTATCGCTTTCTCTGTAATGAATGGAGTGCCACAATACTCACAAATGGTAGCGTCTTTTGAATTATCAACAAGCAGTTTAGCACCACATTGAGTGCATATTGCGGGAACCATAGCCATAGAATCACTTCCTTATATTTTGATATTATAACATGCTCTGTTGTATAAAACAATTTTTTTCTTCGTGGATACCACAAGACGATGGAGAGATGCTTAAAGTTTCTCCATCATATTCAATTATGCTAAAAGATGTTCGGTAGATGTTCCGAGATGTTAGATTTTGATAGTTTCCCGCGGTTTTTGGATTTGCGCGAGAGGGGAAATCAATCGCAGATTCGAATCCCCTCCGGGGACTAGGCGCGATCAAGGTAGGGCTTCGCCCTTTTATGCGCCGTCGCTGCTACCTGCCGGAGGCAGGGCAGCCCGCATCAGAACCCGTTATATTCAAAATCAGAGCCCAGCGAAGCGGGTCTGATTTTGGAAGGAGGAGACACGGAGCGCAGATGAGGAAAAGGCGGCCGATCACGCCGCCGCTTTTTCCGAGCCGTGCGGAGTGATCTCCGACGCGGGCAGATTCGAACTGCCACAGCGCATAGCGCCGTAGGCGCTGTGTGCTGTGATGCCTTTTCCGCTCGGCTGCGCCTCGCTCAATGGGAGGTCGGCAGTTCGAACACCGACATATGCAGAAAAGCAGCCACCCCTATGGGGTGACTGCTTTTCTGGAGCTGCTGGGCAGATTCGAACTGCCGACCTCATCCTTACCAAGGATGCGCTCTACCTACTGAGCTACAGCAGCGAAAAGACATGCCCCTTTTTGAAGGGGCATGTGGCGACCAAGAAGGGACTTGAACCCTCGACCTCCGGCGTGACAGGCCGGCGTTCTAACCAACTGAACTACTTGGCCACGGCTCGATTATACTATCAAATTCATTTCCGTTTGTCAACACTTTTTTTATGTACACTATCCTTTTTTCGCGAGCGGGTCTTCCCCGCTCCGCATATGCCACCGCCGCTATGCCGCCTGCGCCGCGCTCCCGGCCGCGCCGAGCATGTCGTAGATCCCGATGGCAAAGCCCCGGCGCGGATCGTTGACGAATACATGCGTCACCGCGCCGACGATGCTGCCGTCCTGGATGATCGGGCTGCCGGACATGCCCTGGACGATACCGCCCGCGCCCGAGACGAGCGAGGCGTCCGTGACCGTCAGCAGCGCGCGCGTGTGCCCGCCGTCGGAATAGACGCGGTCGATCTCCACGGCGTATTCGCGCGTCTCGTGTCCCGAGAGCGTGGAGACGATGCTGGCCGCGCCGGTGCGGATCTGCCCCGTCTGCATCAGCCGTCCGCCCGGGATCACGGCGATGTGGCCGAAGATGCCGGCGGCGGTGTTCTTCTCCACGCTGCCGATCGACGCGCCGTTCTCGCTGCTGCCGCTCAGCTCGCCCGGCGTGCCCGGCGTGCCGGGGCTGACGCCCACGATCTCGGCCGCGCAGATCCGTCCCTCGCGCAGCGGGACGCTTTGGCCGCTGCTCTCGTCGTTGACGCTGTGGCCGAGCGCGCCGTACAGGCCGCTTTTCGGCTCGATGAATGTGAGCGTGCCGACGCCGGAAACGCCGTCGCGCAGCCACATGCCCAGCAGCCACTGGCCGCCGGGCGACAGCGCGGGGCGCACGCGGAGCCGCACCGTCTCGCCGCCGCGCAGAACGGCGACGGACGCCTCGTTCCCGCCGAGCTGCGCCACGGCGGCGATCAGATCCTCGGCCGTGCGGATCGTCTCGCCGTCGATCTCCACGATCAGATCCCCGGGCTTGAAGCCCGCCTCCTCGGCCGGCGAGACCGTGCCCGCTTCGGTCTCGACCGTGGAAAAGCCGGAGACGATCACGCCGTCGGAGCTGATCTCGATGCCGACCGCCTGGCCGCCGACAAGCAGCTCCTCCGCCCACACGCCGCACGGCGTCATGACAAAGACGAGCGCGCAGAGGAGCCCCGCCGCGATCTTCTTTTTTATCATATCCCGTTCCTCCCCGCATTTCGCTTGCTTTTTCGTTTCGCAACTTTCAGTATGTGCGGCGCGATGCAAAATAACGGAGGATAAAACTTTCTGCTTTTCCAAAACCGAAGGCGGCCTTTGCGCGCGAGCAAAGACCGCCTTTTGCCACATTTTTCTTCTTTTCGAGCGACGTTTTTCAGAGCGCCGCGGCCTATGTACCGCGCAAGAACGCTTTCGCGTTTTCAGAGCGCCGCGGCCGGGGTGCCGCTTAAAACCGTATCGCTGTTTTCAGCGCCGGCTGCCGAGATAGCCCTCCAGGATCAGGCTGGCCGCCACGGCGTCGACCGTCCGGCGGTGGATCTTTTCCTTTTTCCCCGCCGCGTGCAGGATCGCGTGCGCCTCGATCGAGCTGCGCCGCTCGTCCCACAGCACGACCTCCAGACCGCTGTCGGCGCGCAGCAGCTCGGCAAAGGCGCGGCTCTTTTCGGCGCGCGGGCCCTCGGTGCCGTCCATGTTCTTCGGCAGCCCGAGCACCAGCGTGCCTACGTCGCGCTTCGCCGCCTCTTCGGCAATGCGCTTTGACGCGCGCTCCATGTTCCATTCCTCCATCGTCCAGGCCTCGCCGCAGAGGATGCCCGTGAGGTCCGACACCGCCAGACCGATGCGCGCGTCGCCGTAATCGATCGCCATGATCCGCATGGTTGTTTCTCCTTTTTTCCGTTTTGATCTTCAAAAATGAATATCTTATTTATAATAGTATATCACATATTTTGTGTTTGAAAAGCACTACCCGACGCAAGATAACGGCAGGGTTGGCAAAAGGGCGGAAAGCCTTGAAAAAAGCGCAAAAATTCGTGCAAAAAATGGTTGACGTGAGCGCGGGCGCTGTGCTATACTTCATTTTACCTGTCGGACGAGAGGTTTCTTTTTGTGCGCTCATTTCCGTGCAAACGCCCCTCGATCCATCATACAGGGAGGCAATGCCCGCGCAGAAAAGGCGGGTAAATAAAATAGGAGGTGCCGAAAGAATGGCTGCAGACGCAAGAGTTAAAATCACACTCAGATGCGAAGAATGCAAGCAGAGGAACTACAACACGGTCAAGAACAAGAAGAATACGTCCGACCGTTTGGAGCGCAGCAAGTATTGCCCCTTCTGCAGAAAGCATACCTAGAAATGGCTGAAGAAAAGAAGACGACCGCCGCTCCTGCCAAGGCCGTTACCGCCGTTAAGAAGGACGACACCAAGCCCGGCTTTTTCAAGAGAGTCGCGAAGTGGTTCCGCGAGATGAAGAGCGAACTGAAAAAGGTGATCTGGCCCACGAGGCAGCAGCTTTTCAACAACACGCTCGTCTCCGTCGTCGTGATGGTGGCTTCCGCGCTGGTGCTGTGGGGCTTCGATCTGCTCGCGGGCGGTCTTGTGAACGCCCTGATCAAGCTGGCGGGTTAAGCACATGGCTGAAGAGGCAAAATGGTACGTTGTTCATACCTATTCCGGGTATGAAAACGCGGTTTCCGCCGCGATCATGAAGGCTGCGGAAAACCGGAAAATGACCGACCTGATTCGGGAGGTCAATATCCCGATGGAGACCGTTACCGAGTATACCGACGCCGGCGAAAAGACCGTCGAGCGCAAGGTGTTCCCCGGTTACGTGCTCGTAAAAATGATCATGACGGACGAAAGCTGGCATTTGATCCGCAACGTCCGCGGCGCGACCGGCTTTGTCGGCAGCGACGGCAAGGCCGTCCCTCTGACCGAGCAGGAGATCCTTGATCTCGGCGTCGAGCATCAGGAGATCGTCGTCGGCTATGACGTCGGCGACCGCGTAAAGGTAAACGACGGCCCGCTCGCCGGCTTCTTCGGCGTGGTGGACGAGCTGGAGCCCGAAAAGGATCGGGTCCGCGTGGTCGTTTCCATGTTTGGGCGTGAGACGCCCGTCGATCTCGAGCTTGATCAGGTCGAGGTCATCAAAGATTAATAAGAAAGAGGTGCTCCAAGTTGGCACAGAAAGTAGTTGGATACGTTAGATTCCAGGTTCCCGCCGGCAAAGCGACTCCGGCGCCCCCCGTCGGCCCGGCCCTCGGCCAGTACGGCGTAAACATCGGTCAGTTCACCAAGGACTTCAACGAGCGCACCAAGGGCGATATGGGCCTGATGATCCCCGTTGTCATCACGGTTTACTCCGACCGCAGCTTCACCTTCATCACCAAGACTCCTCCTGCCGCTCTTCTGATCAAGAAGGCCTGCGGCATCGAGACCGCTTCCGGTGTCCCCCAGAGAGACAAGGTCGCGACCATCAGCAAGGAAGATGTCCGCAAGATCGCCGAGCAGAAGATGCCCGACCTCAACTGCTCCGACATCGAATCCGCGATGAGCATGATCGCCGGCACCTGCCGCTCCATGGGCGTCATCGTCGGCGACTGAGCGGACGATCGGAAACGTCCCTCAAACGTGGGAGGATTTCATCCATCCGACTTTTAACCACATTTTTAGGAGGAAACAAAATTGTTTAGAGGTAAAAATTATAAAGAGAGCGTAAAGCTCATTGATAAGCAGGCGCTTTATGATCCGCAGGAGGCTCTTGCCCTCGTCTGCAGCGCCAGCAAGGCCAAGTTCGACGAGACCGTCGAGCTGCACGTCAAGCTCGGCGTCGACGGCCGTCACGCCGACCAGCAGGTCCGCGGCGCCATCGTGCTGCCCAACGGCACCGGCAAGACCGTCCGCGTCCTGTGCTTCTGCCCGCCCGAGCAGGTCGAAGAGGCCCGCGCGGCCGGCGCCGACTATGCCGGCGGCATGGAGCTGGTCGAGAAGATCCAGAAGGAAAACTGGTTTGAGTTCGATACCGTTATCGCCAACCCCAAGATGATGGGCACCGTCGGCCGTCTCGGTAAGATCCTCGGACCGAAGGGCCTGATGCCGTCCCCGAAGGCCGGCACCGTTACCCCCAACGTCGCCCAGGCTATCGGCGAAGCCAAAGCCGGTAAGGTCGAGTACCGTCTGGACAAGACCAACATCATCCACTGCCCGATCGGCAAGGTCAGCTTCGGCGCCGAGAAGCTCTTCGAGAACTACTCCGCCCTGATCACCGCGATCATCAAGGCCAAGCCGGCCACTGCCAAGGGCCAGTATATCCGCTCCTGCGTCACGGCCTCCACGATGGGCCCCGGCGTCAAGATCAACGCCCAGAAGCAGCTGTAATCAGCCTGTTTACTTCCGCTCTCTGACCATCTGTCAGAGAGCGGTTTTTTTGTCCGATTTCTTTTTCTTAAGGAAAATAAAACTTTTCCTCCGGCCGTGGACTTTTCCGCAGCCGTGCGATATAATAAAGAGTACCCTGTGAAAGCGGGCGTGTTTTCGCGCGCCTTTACGGAGAAATGCTGTTTATCATTCGTCTATACGAGGATTCCCCAAGAGGAGGATGCCTATGAATTCCGGAAAAATCAAAGCGGTGCTTTTTATCATCGTTTTTCTTCTTGTAACGGCTGTCGTGGCCTCGTGGTTCGTCAGCCGCGACCCGGCCGAGTCCGGCGATCCCGCCGGCGCGGGCGCGACGATCCAGCCCGTTGACGAGCTCCCCGTCGTCATCACACCGGAGCCTACGGCCGTGCTGATCACGCCGCAGCCGAAGGTGACGCCCTCGATCCCGAAGCAAACGCCCGCCCCTACGCCCGTTCCCACCCCTGTACCCACGCCGATCCCGACGCCGGAGCCCACGCCGGAGCCCGTTTACGGCGTCTCGCTGGGCGAGGGAAGCTTCTCGTCGCAGTACGGTCTCGGCATCGACCTGGTGGTGGATTGGAGCGTCACGACGCTCAATGCCAATGAGGTCAGCGTGACCGTGACGGCCCGCGTCCTTTCCGGCGCGCTGGATTCCGGCGCGATGCCGCTCGGCTTCAACGTCGGCGGCCAGTATGTGACGCTGACCGCGGCGGAGGTCCATTACGGCGATACCGGCATGGCCTACAACCGTCTCGGCTCCCAGACCTTTACCGTTTCCGCGCCCGCCGGCCAGATCACCGAGATCCCGGTCCAGGCCAACTGGCAGTTCAACGGCGTCTACGGCGGCAACGAGATCCCCGTGCTCGAGTGCGGCGGCTATATCAACGTGTCGCGATAAAAACACCGACAGGCCGGAGCTTTTCCGGCCTGTTTTCTTTCGGAGGAACATATCATGACCGAGCTTTCCCGTGAGATCCTGCGTGACTGGCAGGTGCGCAAGACAAAGGAACAGAAATCTCGCTTCATCGCCTTTCTGCAGGAGCGCCTGCCCGCTCTGCGCATAGAAGAGGGCGGGCTGCCCCGCTGCCGCAATCTGGTGCTGGGCGACCCCGAGAGCGCCGACGTCGTTTTCAGCGCGCATTACGACACCTGCGCGCGGCTGCCCTTCCCGAATTTTATCACGCCGAGAAACCTCGTCATCTATCTGCTCTATCAGCTGCTCATCCTGCTGCCCTTCTTCGCGCTGGCAGCTCTGCTGTCGATCCTGCTGATCCGGCTCGGCGTTTACGCGCCGCTTGCGTTCATGCTGTCCTGGCTTTTGGCGATGGCCGCGCTGCTGTATGTGTTTCTCTTCGGCCCGGCCAATCCGCACACCGCGAACGACAACACCTCCGGCGTTCTGATGCTCTGCGAGCTGATCGGTACGCTGAGCGAGGAGGAGCGTGCGCGCTGCGCCTTCGTCTTTTTCGACCACGAGGAGACCGGCCTTTTCGGCTCGTCTCGCTTTGCCTCGCAGCACAGAAAGGCCATGAAGGACCGGCTTCTCATCAACTTTGACTGCGTCAGCGACGGCGACGATATCCTCTTTGTGCAGAGCGGAAAGGCAAAGCGCCGCGCCGGAGACGCGCTGGCCGAGGCGTTTGCTCCCTCCGCGGACAAGCGCACCGTCATCACCGGCCCGCTCGGCGCCTTTTATCCCTCGGACCAGGTGAATTTTCGCTGCGACGTGGGCGTGGCGGCGATGCAGAGGAGCCGGCTGCTCGGGCTTTATATGTCGCGCATCCACACCGCGCGGGACACCGTATGCGACGAGCGGAACTTTTCCTTCCTCGTCGAAGGCGTGCGGCGCTTTCTGCGGCTTTACCGCCCGTAAGGCGGTTGACGGATCGGCAGGCTCAACGGTATAATGAGCCTGCCGATTTTTATGCGCGGAGATGAGAGAGATGCGTACACAGGAACAGATAAACGAGATCGTCCGGTTGCTGCTGGCGGAATACCCGGAGGCCAGCTGCACGCTCGATTACGGCAAGGATTATGAGCTGCTGTTTTCCGTGCGGCTCGCCGCCCAGTGCACCGACGAGCGCGTCAACCAGATCACGCCCGCGCTCTTTGCGCGCTTCCCGACGCTGGAGGCCTTTGCCGCGGCCGACGTGGAAGAGGTGGAGAAATACGTCCACTCCTGCGGGTTTTACCGCGCCAAGGCGCGCGACATCGTCGCCTGTGCGCAGGTGCTGCTGGAAAAGCACGGCGGGAAGGTGCCCGGCACGATGGAGGAGCTGACGGCGCTGCCCGGCGTGGGGCGCAAGACCGCCAATCTGATCCTCGGCGACGTATTCCGCACGCCGGGCTCTGTCGTGGTGGACACCCACTGCATCCGGCTTTCGAACCGGATGGGGCTGGTCGACGACCTCAAGGAGCCGGAGAAGATCGAACGCGAGCTGAGAAAAGTCCTGCCTCCGGAGCGGTCGAGCGATTTCTGCCACTGTCTGGTGCTGCACGGCCGCGCCGTGTGCGACGCAAGAAAGCCGCTGTGCGAAAACTGCTGCGTGCGGCATCTGTGCCGGTATTTTTCGGGCTGAACGACTACTCCCAAGACCGCCTCTGAGGCGGGAAGCTTTCGCATGCCTCCCCCGGTGGGGGAGGCAAGGCTCTCCCGCAGGCGGGGAAGGCTATAAGGAAAGGCCTCATCCACCGCTGACGCGGTCCCCCTTCCCCAAGGGGGAAGGCTATAAGGAAAGGCCTCATCCACCGCTGACGCGGTCCCCCTTCCCCAAGGGGGAAGGCTATAAGGAAAGGATTTGATAATATGACGAATCAGCAGAAGTGGAAAGAACTGTCCCGGCGGCTTGACGAGATCGAGGCCTATGCCCGCTGCGTCGGCAAGGTCGGCTTTGATATGGAGTGCTGCGCGCCCGAAGAGGGCATCGAGCCGGCAGGAGAGGACATGGCGATCCTCGGCAAGCGGCTTTACAAGCTGACGCACGCGCCGCGCTACTGCGCGCTGATCGAGGAGCTGCACGCGGACAGCGAGGGGCTGACGGCCGTTCAGAAAAAGGCCGTGGAGCATCTCTATGAAGACTACGCCAAAACGAAAAACATTTCGGCCAGGCTCGACTATGAGATGGATCTCGCCTCGAACAAGGCCTACGGCGCCTGGCTGAAGGCCAAAAAGGCCAACGATTTTTCGCTCTTCCGCGACAGTCTCGGCGAACTCATCCGCTATCAGCGGCTCGTGGTGGAAAAGCGCGACGAGCGCAAGGCGACGGTTTACGACACCTGTCTCGACGACATGGAAAAAGGCGGGAGCATCGAACAGCTCGACGCGTTCTTCGCTGCGCTCAAGGCGCGCATCGTGCCGCTTCTCGAGCGGATCGTCAAAGAGGGCAAGCCCATCCGCGAGGACTTTATGTCCCGCCCGGTGCCGATCCCCGCGCAGGAGGCCATGTCGAAATACCTCCTCGAGCTCGAGGGGCTGCGGCAGAGCGCGCTGGTGCTGATGACGACCGAGCACCCCTTTACCGACCATTACGGCCGCTGCGACGTGCGCGTGACGACGCACTATCACGAGGACAGCTTTATCTCCAACGTCTTTACAACGCTGCACGAGGGCGGCCACGCCCTGTTCATGCAAAACGAGCCGCAGGAGCTGTATGACAACCACGGCGCCGACCGCATGACCAACGCGATGCACGAGACGATCTCGCGCTTTTACGAAAATCTGATCGGCCGCAGCGAGGCCTTTATCCACTACGTCACGCCCAAGATCCGCGAGCTGTCCGGCGGCATCTTCGACGACATCTCCGAGCGCGAGCTCTATGAGGCCGTCAATGTCGCGCGGCCGAGCCTGATCCGCACCGAGGCCGACGAGCTGAGCTACTGCCTGCATATCCTCGTCCGCTACGAGCTGGAAAAGGCCTTTGTCAACGGCGAGATCACGGTCGACGAGATCCCGGCGCTGTGGAACGCCAAGTATAGGGAGTATCTCGGGCTCGACGTGCCCGACGACGCGCAGGGCTGTCTGCAGGACGTGCACTGGTCAAGCGTCTATTTCGGCTATTTCCCGTCCTACGCGCTGGGCAACGCCTACGGCGCGCAGATCCTTGCGGCGATGAAAAAGGACTTTGACGTGGACGCGGCCGTCGCGTCGGGCGAGCTTTTCAGGCTCCGCGACTGGCTGACCGAGCACGTGTTCTCGATCGCCTCGCTCACGACGCCGGACGAGTGGATCCGCGCGATCACCGGCGAGGGGCTGAACGTGAACTGTTATCTCGATTATCTGGAGGAGAAGTTTACCAAGCTCTACGAGCTGAAATAAACAAAAGTATGAAAACAGGGGCTGCTTTGCAGCCCCTGTTTTTTTTCCCCTCCGCGCTAAAAACTAAAATCTAAGAACTAATACTATTATCTGATTAAATTCTTTAATCAGATAAGCCGCTGTTCCCGCGGCATTTTCAGCGCGCATGCGCTGAAAATACGTCAACTGTGTATAAGTTCGGCTAAACGAAATCGAAGATTTCGAGCCTCACTTATCATACAGAACCTCTACGCACCTTGCGGTGCTATAAAAACCTTTAAATGATTAAAGGTTTTTATGAGGTTCTAGTATAAAAACTATATCTCCGCGTGCTCGATCCAGATGCGCATCGTGCGGATCGCCGTCTCAAGGCGCGCAAGCTTCTCGCGGATCTCGCCGAAGGCGGCCTTTTCATCCTCCGTCACGGCGGCGTCGGCCGCGATGGCGATCAGCCGGTCCTTTTCCTCCTCCAGCGCGCCGAGCGCGGCGAGCAGCTCCACCGTCGCGTGGGGCAGCTCCTTCAGACTTGCCTCCGGCTCGTACTTCATGCCGATGGGGCACTCGTGCGTGCAGAAATAGTTGCTCAGCTCCGGGGCGCGGTAGGCTTTTTCCATGCTCAGTACCTCGTCCGGGTGCGGGGCGGACCTGCCGCTTTCGATCTTTTCGATCCGCTCCGGCGAGACGTGGACGAGCGCCTCGCTCGCCGCCTCGCGGCTGAGACGCTTTGCCTCACGGCTGCGCTGATAGATGTTCTTATCCTCTTTTGTCGAGCGTCTTCCCATGTCCGGCACCCCGCTTTTTCATTTCTTTTTTCATTATACACGCCTATTCCGCATTTATAAAGGGAATAGCGTGCTTTATTTTGCTCCTCTTGTCATGGTGCGGCGCAGGGAGGGGCGCTATACTAGAACCATAAAGAGGAAAGCCGTTTCATACGGAAACGGCAGAAGAGAGAAAGGATGGAAACCATGTTCTTCTTTATGTTGGCGATTTTTGTGATCCTGGCAAGCGTTGTGGTGTATCTCATCACGAAGCGCGGCGTCTTTTCCGCGGTCGGCCTGATTGTTGCCGCGGCGCTGATCGTCCTCTCGTGCGTGACCACCGTCCCCACCGGCCACACCGGCGTCGTGACGACCTTCGGCCACGTCGAGAACTATACGCTCGACGCCGGCGTCCACATGGTCAAGCCCTGGCAGCAGGTCGTGAAGATGGACAACCGCGTGCAGAAGCAGACCGTCAAGCTCGCCTGCTTCTCCATCGCCGAGGCCGTCAAGGTCGCGACGGCGCGCTACACCGCCGAGGAGCTTGTCGGCATGCGCGACGAGCTGGCGAACGCGATCGAGCTGATCCTGTCGGAAAAGCTCGAGCAGTATAACATCGAGGTCGTGTCCACCTCCATCGAGGACATGGACTTCACCGACGCCTTCACCGATGCCGTCGAGGCCAAGCAGGTGGCGCAGCAAAACAAGCTCAAGGCCCAGACCGAGGCCGAGCAGCGCGTCATCGAGGCCAACGCCGCGGCCGAGGTCAAGAAGGTCCAGGCGGACGCCGAGGCCTATGAGGTCCTCGCCCGCGCCGA
>ONSW01000022.1 GCA_900320595.1 uncultured Eubacteriales bacterium
GCAGCGGCGGGATCTGAACTTCCTTGAGGAGGCCAACGGCATCCGCCAGCTGATCCGCATGTTCGGCATGAGCCAGGAGGAGGCCGCGCGGCGCCTCGGCAAGTCCCAGTCGGCGGTGGCGAACAAGCTGCGGCTGTTAAAGCTGCCGGAGGACGTGCTCGAGACGCTGCGCGACCGCGGCCTGAGCGAGCGGCACGGGCGCGCGCTGCTGCGCCTGCCGGATGAGGAGAGCCAGCGCGCGGCGCTCGGAAAGATCCTTGAAAAGGACATGACCGTCGCGGCGGCCGAGAGCTATGTCGACGAGCTGCTTGCCGCCGCCTCACAGCCGGCCTCCGCCGCGAAGCGCACCTTCGTCATGAAGGACGTGCGCCTTTTCCTCAACAGCGTCTCGCGCTCGTTCGAGCTGATGCGTCAGGGCGGCGTCGCGGCCGACATGCAGCGCCGCGAGACCGACGATGCGCTGATCCTGACGATCTCCATCCCAAAGCGCGGATAGTTTCTAGATTCTAGATTCTAGTTTCTAGCATACTGTATCGATAGTTGATAGCATCTTTCGTCCCTGAGTACTAAAAACTAGACACTAACTAAAAATCGGCGCATAAAACCGCCCTTCGCGTCGTATCGTGTAGGGAGGTGGTGAAAATGCTCAGCTTTTTTTCCGACCTGCGCTACCGCGAGGTCATCGATATCCACACGGGCTTCCGGCTCGGCTATATCTGCGACGCAGAGTTTGACGACGAGAGCGGGCGGATCTGCTCACTGATCACGCCCGGCAAAGCCAAGTTTTTCGGTCTGCTCGGGCGGGAGGACGATTATATCCTGCCCTGGGAGTGCATCGTACGTGTGGGGCGGGACATCATCCTCGTCGACAGCAAGGAGGAAATGCGCCGCCGCAAGCGGCCCCGCCGCTTTTAGTTTCTAGATTCTAGTGTCTAGTTTTTAGCATACTGTATCGATGGTTGATTGCAGCTTTCGTCCTTGAGAACTAGAAACTAGAAGCTAGAAACCAGAAACTAAAAAAGACAGGAAAGCAAAAGCTTTCCTGTCTTTTTTGACTTTTCCGCGAGGGAAATTACTTGCCCATGTTCATCTGGGCGGCGACTTCGGCTGCGAAGTCCTCTTCCTTCTTCTCGATGCCCTCGCCCTTGACATAGTGGATGGCGTCGACGAACTTCACCTTGCCGCCGAGCTTCTTCGCGGCGTCGGCAATGTAGCCGGCCACGTCGCCGGAGAAGAGGTCGGAGCGGACGAACTCCTGCTGGAGCAGGCAGTTTTCCTTGTAGAAGGCGTTGATCTTGCCGGCGGCGATCTTTTCCTTGATCGCCTGGGGCTTCGCGGCCATCTTCGGGTCGTTGTCCATCAGAGCGACCTGAACAGAGAGCTCATGGTCGATGACTTCCTGCGGAACAAGGGACTTGTCCCAGAACTTGGGGTTCATCGCGGCGATCTGCATCGCAACGTTCTTGCCGATCTCGGTGGCGTCGCAGCCCTCAACCTCGAGGTTGACGAGCACGCCGTGGGTGCCGCCGGCGTGGACGTAAGCCACGTTGGTGGGGTTGGCAAAGCGGGCGAAGCGGCGGATCTGCAGGTTTTCACCAATGCTCATGACCTTCTCGGGCATGGTCTCGGCGACGGTCAGCTCGCTGCCGGGGTACTTGCAGTTCATAAGAGCCTCGACGTCGGCGGGGTTGTCGTTGAGGACGACCTTGCAGATGTCCTTGACGAACTGGACGAAGAGCTCGCTCTTCGCGCAGAAGTCGGTCTCGCAGTTGACCTCGACGATGGCGCCGACGCCGCACTCGGGGCAGACGCGGGCATTGGCAAGACCCTTTTCACGCAGCCAGTCGACTGCCTTATCCATATCGCCGTCGGTGGCCTGAAGAGCCTTCTTGCAGTCCATCATGCCGACGTTGGTCATCTCACGGAGCGCTTTTACATCCTGAGCGGTGAATGCCATAGTTTTATTCCTCCTGTAAATTTCTTTGAAAAAAGGGGTGCTGCAAAGCGCCCCTTTTGGCTTTATGAATTATTCCTCGACGGGAGCGGTCTCCTCGGCCGGGACTTCCTCGGCGGAGGCGTCCTCGCCCTGACGGCCTTCCTGGACGGCGTTGGCCATCGTGGCGGAGATCAGGCGGATGGCGCGGATGGCGTCATCGTTCGCGGGGATGACATAGTCGACCTCATCGGGGTCGCAGTTGGTGTCGACGATGGCAACGATCGGGATGTGCAGCTTGCGGGCTTCGGCGATGGCGTTGTGCTCCTTGCGGGGGTCGACAACGAACAGGGCGCCGGGCAGCTTGCGCATGTCCTTAACGCCGCCGAGATACTTCTCGAGCTTCTCCATCTCGCCGAGATGCTTCATGACTTCCTTTTTCGGCAGCATGTCGAAGGTGCCGTCTTCCTGCATCTTCTTGAGCTGAGCCAGACGGTCGACGCGGGTGCGCATGGTCTTGAAGTTGGTCAGCATACCGCCGAGCCAGCGGGCGTTGACATAGTACATACCGACACGGGAGGCTTCCTCCTTGACGGCGTCGGTCGCCTGCTTCTTGGTGCCGACGAAGAGGATCGTCTCGCCCTTTTCGGCGAGGCCGCGCACGAAGCTGTAGGCCTCTTCGAGCTTTTTGACGGTCTTCTGCAGGTCGATGATATAAATACCGTTGCGTTCGCAGTAGATATACTCGGCCATCTTGGGGTTCCAGCGGCGGGTCTGGTGACCGAAGTGGACACCGGCTTCCAGCAGCTGCTTCATGGATACGACAGACATGTGGATACTCCTTTTTCATATTTGTTCTATTCCTCCGGGAGCTTCATCCTTTCTTCCAAGCCGCGTCTGCTGCGGCCACATGGGGAAAGTCGGCGCCCGTGCGAAATGCCTTGATATAATATCAAATGGTTCAAGAAATTGCAAGAGGTTTCGCAAGTTTTTTGCGCCTTTTTTTACGGAGGGTCCTTCAAATATCTTAAAAGTTTGTCCATCTTTCTTTACAAAGCCTTTTTTTTGTAATAGAATAAAATTTGGACCTGACAGAAAAAGGCCCAGGGGAGGACATCTGACGATGTTGGATAAGAATTTCACCGAGGTCTATGAAAAGTTTGAACTGCAGTTCTTCCGCCGCGTTTTTGAAAACGTCCGCGAGCGCGATGGCTCGCTGAGCGCGATGGAGGCGTTCTCGCTTGAGGTGATCTATCTCCTGCGCGAGCCGACCGTCGGCCAGTTTGCCGATTTCCTCAACATCTCCCAGTCGAACGCGACCTACAAGGTCAACAGCCTGATCAAAAAGGGCTATATCGAACGCCAGAATTCCCAGATCGACCGCCGCGAGTATCATCTGGTGCTGTCGGAAAAGTTCCTGAACTACGTCGGCATCTTCAACAACTATGAGCACACGGTCATGCAGCGCATCGAAGAGCGTTTCCCGGCAGAGGACGTGAAGAAGTTCGACGAGATGCTGCACATTATCTCGCATGAGCTGATGCCGGAGTGCGACAGCTGAGCATCCCCATCACATAAACAGGAGTTTTTTATCCATGGTTTTTTCCAGCCTGCTATTCGTATACGCCTTCCTTCCGCTCTCTCTGCTCGTATACTACATCTGCCCGGACCGCAGGACGAAGAACATCTCGCTGCTGGTCTTCTCGCTGATCTTTTACGCGTGGGGAGAGCCGAAGTATGTCCTGCTGCTGATGTTCATGGCGCTCACCAGCTGGTACTGCGCGCTGCGCATCTCGGATGCGCCCTATATCGAGACGGCGCGCGTCTGGCTTGTCGCCTCGATCGCGATCGACATCGCGCTCATCGGCTTTTTCAAGTATTCCCCGCTCATCTGCTCGATCTTCGGCAAGGTGCCGGACGCGATCGCGCGCATCGCGCTGCCGATCGGCATTTCGTTCTACACCTTCCAGCTGATGACCTATGTCGTCGACGTCTATCGCGGAGACGCCCACGCCCAGCGGAGCTACTGGAACGTGCTGCTTTATGCTGCGCTGTTCCACCAGTGTGTCGCCGGCCCGATCGTCCGCTATAAGACGCTGGCGCACGAGCTGTACGTCAGCCGCAAGCCGGGCAAGGATTTCCTGCCCGGCATCCGCCGCTTCACGGTGGGCCTTGCGAAGAAAGCGCTGCTGGCCAATCCCTGCGGCGCGCTGGCAGATCAGCTGCTGCTTGCGACCTCCGCGGCGTCCGACGCCTCGCTCTTTGCCCAGAACCTTTCCGCCATCCAGAGCCTTACGGTGATGGAGAGCTGGCTCGGCGCGGCGGCCTATATGCTGCAGATCTATCTCGACTTCTCGGCCTATTCCGACATGGCGATCGGCATGGGCTGGATGCTCGGCTTCCACTATCCGGAAAACTTCAATTATCCCTACATCTCCCGCTCGATCACCGACTTCTGGCGCCGCTGGCACATGTCGCTGTCCACCTTCTTCCGCGACTATGTCTATATCCCGCTCGGCGGCAACCGCGTGAGCATGCCCCGGTGGCTTTTGAACCTCTTTGTGGTCTGGGCGCTGACGGGTCTCTGGCACGGCGCGAGCTGGAACTTTGTGCTGTGGGGGCTTTACTATTTCGTCTTCCTCGTGGCCGAAAAGCTGCTTTTAAGCAAGGTGTTCGGCAAGTGGAAGGTCCTGCCGCACATCTACGCGCTCTTTGTCGTGATGGTCGGCTGGGTGCTCTTCCGCTTTACGGACGTGCGCCTCGCCTGGCAGGTGTTCCGCAATCTCTTCGCGCTCAACGGCAACCGCTTCTCCGACTTTATCTCCGTCACGGTGCTGGAGAACAATCTCTTCCTGCTGATCGTGTCGGTGGTCGCCTGTACGCCGCTTTGCAAGCGTGCCTCCGACGCGCTCGCCGCGCGCGGCCGCGAAAACGGCTCGAGGACCTGGGAGATCGTGCGCACCTGCGTGATCCCCGTCGTCCTGCTGCTGCTCGCAACCAGCTCGCTCGTAGGCGACAGCTACAATCCGTTCATTTATTTCCAGTTCTAAGGGAGGAGGGTTAGAATCATGGAAGAAAAAAAGACCCGCTCCCCGAAGCACGCGGCGCACGCAGCCCCCGCGGCCAGCAGGCACGCGGCCAAGGAATCCCCCGCGGCGAAACGGCGCATGACGCGCCGCCGCAAGCTGGCGACGCCGTTCTTCACGGTGCTCTTCGGTCTCGCGCTGATCGCGCTGATCATCCCGCTGCGCCCGACCGAATCGATGCGCGAAAAACGCCGCCTGGCCGAGTTCCCGAAGCTGACGGCCAAGACCTTTTTCAACGGCGACTTTTTTGACGGCGTCAGCACCTGGTATTCCGACACCTTCCCCGGCCGCGAGGTCTGGCTGGACGTCGCGACGGGGATGAACAATCTCCACGGCATCACGACCAACGTGGTCGACTATTCCCAGATCAAGACGGATGCCAGCGGCGCCGAGGAGGAATATCTCCCGCTGCCGACGCCTGTCGCCGAGACCGCCGCACCGGGGGAGGCGACTGACGCGGAGGCTGAGCCGACGCCCACGCCGGAGCCCACGCCCGTCCCGACGCCGGAGCCCACGCCCTATTACCAGGAGGTCGACGCGCCCACCGAATCGGTCGAGACCTGGGGAGGCCTGGGCGACAACGACGAAAAGGTCATTCATGGTGCGGCGCTGCAGATCGGCGGCGCGGCCTTCGAGAAATTCCAGTTCAACGAGGGCCTCACTACCATGAACGCGAACATGGTCAGCCGCGCGGCCGGCATCGCGAAGGAATACGATGTGCGCTTCTTTGACATGCCCATCCCGGCGAGCGTCGGCGTGCTGCTCTCGTCCGATCTGCTGGACCGTCTCGGCATGGACGACCAGGGCCAGGCCATTGCCTACAAGTTTGAAAAGGAAAGCGACGACGTCATCAAGGTCAACGTGTTCAACACGCTGGTGCGCCACAACGACGAATACATCTATTTCCGCACCGACCACCACTGGACGGCGCTCGGCGCGTACTACGCCTATGAGGCCTTCTGCCGCATGGCGGACTTCGAGCCCGTGCCGCTTGAGGAGTTTGAGGAGCTCAACATGGGCGACTCCCTCGGCTCGTTCTACTCCACCTCGCCCGCCCCGGCCAAGCTGGAGACCGACACGCTCTTTGCCTATCAGCCGCCCGGAAACATCGAGATGGACGTCTATAAAAACGGCACGACCTTCCAGGCCGAGCCCATCATCGACATGAGCCAGTCGAGCATCTTCTCCAAGTACATGGCCTTCCTCGGCGGCGACCATATGATGACGGTGCTGACGAACAACGACCTGCCCGACGCGCCGAACTGCGTCGTGTACAAGGACTCCTACGGCAACCCCTTCGTGCTTTACCTCACCCAGCATTACCACCGCGTCTACGCGCTGGACTTCCGCCAGTATGACGCGATGGGGATGCGCTCGTTCATCCAGGCCTACCACATCAACGACGTCATCCTGGCCGAGAGCATGTCCAAGGCGATGGGCTACGGGGCCTATGAGCAGCTCGACATGAGACTCGGTTATTAGGCAAACGCCGATCCATACACGCTCGGCGCCTTGCGGACAATTTGTGCCCTGCCTTCCCCGCTTTTTCTTGAGGTACACAAAGTACATCTGCGAAAAAGCGGCATCGCCAGAACACAAATTCTCTCGCAACTCGCGCTCGGTGCATGAATCGTTGTTTACCTGATGAGAAAAGCTCTTTAAAGGGATCAAAAGAATTGAAAGGGGAAATCGACATGGCAGAAACGGCGAACACCGGCCTGAAGCTGAATTATAAGCGCACCGCCCTCATCGGCTTTGCGTTCTTCGGCATCCTCCTGCTCTGGCAGGTTTACGACTCCTGGTGCCCGACCTTCCTGACGGACATTTCCGCGCGCAACATCTACGAGATGTCCTCGGCGGAGCTCAAGGCCAGCGACCCGGACAAGATCCTCAACGTCCAGTGGATCGTCGGCATCATCATGGCCTGCGACAACCTCGCGGCGCTGATCCTGCTGCCGATCTTCGGCAACCTCTCCGACAAGACGAAAACGCCCATCGGCAAGCGCATGCCCTATATCCTCGTCGGCACGCTCGTTTCGGCGATCGCCTTCCCCTTTATCCCGCTGTTCTTCCATCACAACAACATCGCCGGCATGGTGGCCATGATGGTGATCGTGCTGATCTTCATGATGATGTACCGCAACCCGGCCGTCGCGCTGATGCCGGATATCACGCCCAAGCCCCTGCGCGCCAAGGCCAACGGCATCATCAACATCATGGGCTATTTCGGCGGCGCCTTCGCCACCGTGCTGGGGCTCGCCTTCGTGCTGTCGTCCTACATCAACGCCCCCGCGGCCGAACGCAACATCTGGACGATCGAGCTGCCCTTCATCGTGGCCTCGGTGCTGATGGTGATCTCCGCGTTCGTCCTGTTCAAGACCATCCGTGAAAACGAGCTGGCCGAACAGCTCAAGGACGAAATGGCGCTCGGCGAGCAGATGGCCGCGGTCGCCGCGCCGATCGACGACGACAAGCCCATGAGCCGCGAAAACCGCAACATGCTCCTCGCCATCCTCGGGGCGGAGTTTTTGTGGTTCATGTCCGACAACGCGCTCGGCACCTATATCGGCAATTACGTCATCTATTATCTCAAGTCCGTCTCCAGCGCCACGATGATCCTGACGATCCTGGGCGGCCTTGCCTCGGTGCTCGGCTTTGCGATCGCCGGCGCCATCGCGGACAAGATCGGCCGCAAGTGGACGATCTCCACGGGGCTGATGATCACGTTCGCGGGACTTGTCATCATGTGCTTCGTCCGCCCGACCAACCTGGTCAAGGCCGGCTCCGCCCACGGCGAGTTCACCTTCCCGACGCTTCTCTACGCCGTGTGGGTGCTCAAGGGCTTCGGCATGGCTCTTGTGCACAACTGCTCGTTCCCGATGGTCGTAGAGCTGTGCTCGTCGAAGAAGATCGGCAAATTCACCGGCTTTTACTACGCCGCCTCCATGTCCGCCCAGACGGTCACGCCCGTGCTGCTCGGTCTGGTGCTCAAGGCCGCGATGGCCTGGCGCGCGCTGCCGGTCTACGCCTGCATCCTGACTCTGCTCAGCTGCACGGTCTTCACCTCGCTTGTCCGAAGCATCAAGGCCGGCAAGGTCGCGAACGTCACCGGCATCGAGGCGCTCGGCGCCGACGACTGAACTTGACGCAACAGATCGTTTTTTGCATGAAAAGAGGATATGAGAGGATAAGAACATGGAAAAGAAAACAAAGATCCTGATCGGCTGCGGCGCTGCCGCCGCGGCGCTTCCGCTGTTCCTGCTCGCCCCCGGCCGGGCGACAAAAGGGCAGAAGGCGCCCTTCAAGGGACGCAACTTTGCCCACCGCGGGCTGCATTCCCGCGACAAGAGCGTGCCGGAAAACTCGCTCAAGGCCTTTGAGCTTGCCGCCGCGGCGGGCTACGGCATGGAGCTGGACGTCCAGCTCACGCGCGACGGCCAGGTCGTCGTCTTCCATGACGACACCTTGAACCGCGTCTGCGGCGTCAACGGCCGCGTGGACGACTATACCTTTGAAGAGCTGCAGAAGTTCCCCCTCTGCGGCACGGCCGAGCGCATCCCGCTGTTCTCCGACGTGCTCAACACGGTCGCCGGACGCGGCGCGATCATCTGCGAGCTGAAGACCGCCGGAAAGAAAAACCGCGAGCTGAGCCGCAAGACCTATGATCTCATCGCCGCCTATCCCGGCGAGATCTGCGTCGAGAGCTTTGACCCGCGCATCGTCGCCTGGTTCCGCTTCCACGCGCCGGAGCTGCTGCGCGGCCAGCTGGCTCAGAAGGAGTATCCCGAGCAGAGCGCCTTCCAGGGCTTCCTGCTGCGCAACTGCCTTATGAACTTCCTCTCGCGGCCCCAGTTCATCGCCTATCAGCTCGTAAGGCGCCCGCTGACGGTCCGTCTGGCCGAGCTGCTCGGCGCGATGAAGGTCGCCTGGACCTCGCACGAGCCGCGCAACGAAAAGGGACAGGACGCTGTGATCTTCGAATTTTACCGGCCGCGCATCACCTTTAAGTGAGAAAAAAGCTTCCCGTTTGAGGACGGGAAGCTTTTTAGTTTCTAGTTTCTAGTTTCTAGTTTCTAGTTTCTAGTTTCTAGTTTCTAGTTTCTGGTTTCCGGTTTCCGGAGTTTGGGAACGGAAAGAAGAGGCTGAGGATCACTCCTCAGCCTCTTCTTCGTCTTCGTCGTCCTCCAGATCCTCGGGCAGGACAGTCATTAGATCGTCCTTCGTCGGCTCGTCCATCAGCGCAACGCGGTTGGAATGGCGCACGACCATGTCCTCAAACAGGTTGCGGACATAGCGGCCGTTGCCGAAGTTCTCGCCGCGCTCGGCGTACAGCTCGTCAAAGAGCTTGCGGGCGGCGGCGTCGGCCTCGGGGGAGAGGACATACTTGTTCTTCTTGCACTGCAAAAGGAAGATGTCCATCAGCTGCGGGCCGGTGTAGTCCTCGAAATAGAAGAACTTGTTAAAGCGCGATTCAAGACCCGGGTTGGAGTCGAGAAATTCGCGCATCGGGCCGGTATAGCCCGCCACGATCACGACGAGATTGTCGCGGTGATCCTCCATCGCCTTTAAGATGGTCTCGATCGCCTCGCGGCCAAAGTCGTTCTCGCCGCCGGAGGACAGGGAGTAGGCCTCGTCGATGAACAGCACGCCTCCGAGCGCGGACTTGATGACCTCCTGGGTCTTGAGCGCGGTCTGGCCGACATAGCCGGCCACGAGACCGGAGCGGTCCACCTCGATGAGCTGCCCTTTCTCGAGCGCGCCGATCGCGGCGTACAGCCCGCCGACGAGACGGGCGACCGTGGTCTTGCCGGTGCCGGGGTTGCCCATGAAGACCATGTGCATGCTCATCGGCGCGACGGGCAGATCGTTCGCCTCGCGCAGCTTGCGCACCTTGATGAGGTTGATGAGGCTCTTGATGTCCTTCTTGATGTTTTCCAGCCCCACGAGCGACTCAAGCTGCTCCATCAGCTCGTCGAGGTCGGGCTTTTCGACCGGGGCCTCCTCCTTGACGGGCGCTTCGGTCTTGCCGCCGGAGGTCTGCGTCCGGGGCGGGTGCTTCTCGGCAAAGCTCGGCTCGCCGCTCGTGACGAAGTCGAGGGGGTTGAGCGCCTCCTTGGATTTGCGCACGCCGGAAGTGTCGCAGATCGCGGTCAGCTTGTCGGTGCACTCGGTGATGTATTCGGCCTCCTCATAGGTCACGTCGTCGTCCACCGCCGCGAGATACAGCAGGATGTTCGTCAGCATCCGGATGAAGGTGCGGGAGGTCTCGCTGCCGCGCTTGGCGTCGCTCTCGGCCAGATTCCAGAAGAAGACCGGCGGGAGAAACACCTCGCTGTCGCAGATCGAGCTCGTCAGCGTCCAGAGCATCCAGGTCGGCCGCGGGCGGTTGCGGGAATAGATCTGGTTGGCCATGTCGACATGGCGCTGCGTGATGCTGCCCGCCTTGCTCCACAGCCCCAGCGCGCAGGAGGTCATGAACTTGTCCAGCTCCTCCGACAGGGCCATGCTGCCGACGCGGTAAAAGGCGTCGGTGTTGGCGACATAGATTTTATGAAATTCCTCGGGCGTACGGTTCCAGGCGGTAGGCATGTCGATGCCCTCCCTTTTTATTACTTATTTGTGATACAGCTTCTTGGCCTGATATTTCGGCTCGAACGTGATGTTCACGCCAAGCTTTTTGAACAGGTCGGAGTCCACGTTCGAGAGGATGACGGTCGAGTGCGCCTCGCAGCCGCGCAGCGAAGCGAGCTGGTGCACGGCAAGCTCGGCCATGGGATTCGTCACCGCGCAGATCGAAAGCGCGATGAGCAGCTCGTCGGTGTGCAGGCGCGGGTTGTGGTTGCCGAGGTGCTCGACCTTCAGATGCTGGATCGGCTGGATCACGCCCGGCGCGATCAGCGGCAGCTTCTTGTCGATCCCGGCCAGCGCCTTGAGCGCGTTCATCAGACACGCCGATGCCGCGCCGAGCAGCGAGCTGGTCTTGCCGGTGATGATCCGGCCGTCGGGCAGCTCGATCGCCATCGCGGGGGCGCCGGTATCCTCGGCGCGGGCGAGCGCGGCGGCGACCACGGGGCGGTCCTTCGCACCGATGTCGAGCGAGTTCATGATCAGCTCGATCTTGCGCAGCTCCGACGGCTCGCTCAAACCCTGGCGGACCGAGCAGGCCACGGCGTACCAGCGGCGGATGATCTCCTGCTTCGAGGCCTCGCAGCAGGCCTCGTCGTCATAGATGCAGTAGCCGGCCATGTTCACGCCCATGTCCGTGGGGCTCTTGTACGGGCTCTCGCCGTAGATGGATTTGAACATCGCCTCGAGCACGGGGAAGATCTCAACGTCGCGGTTGTAGTTGACCGTGGTCTGGCCGTAGGCCTCGAGATGGAAGGGGTCGATCATGTTCACGTCGTCAAGATCCGCCGTGGCGGCCTCATAGGCCAGGTTGACCGGGTGCTTGAGCGGCAGGTTCCAGATCGGGAAGGTCTCGAATTTGGCATAGCCGGCCTTGATGCCGCGCCGGTGCTCGTGATAGAGCTGGCTGAGACAGGTGGCCATCTTGCCGCTGCCGGGGCCGGGCGCCGTCACGACGATCAGGCTGCGCTCGGTTTCGATATAATCGTTCTTGCCGAAGCCGTCCTCCGACACGATCAGCGCGACGTCGGAGGGATAGTCGGGAATGATATAGTGCCGATAGGTGCGGACGCCGAGCGCCTCGAGCCGCTTCATGAACTTGTCGGCGATCGCCTGGCCGCGATAGTGGGTCACGACGACGCTGCCGATGTACAGCCCGATGCCGCGGAACGCGTCGATCAGACGAAGCGTGTCGTCCTCATAGGTGATGCCGAGGTCGCCGCGGCGCTTCGAGCGCTCGATGTCGTCGGCGCTGATCGCGATGACGATCTCGGCGACGTCCTTCATTTCAAGCAGCATGCGCACCTTGCTGTCCGGCTTGAAGCCGGGGAGCACGCGCGAGGCGTGGTAGTCGTCAAAGAGCTTGCCGCCGAATTCCAGATACAGCTTGCCGCCGAAGTGGGCGATCCGGTCGCGGATGTTCTGAGACTGGAGCTTTACGTACTTGTCGTTGTCGAATCCCTGTTTGAACATTTCTCTCTTTCTCCCGTTCTTAGCGTTCAGACGCCCGTGCCGACAGGACTGCCGAGCATGGCGCAGGCGGTCAAATACTTATGCGTACACAAAGACAGATGCGTCCGCAGCAGAAAGCTGCTGCCGTTGGCGGTGCCGACATACAGATCCGTCGGCCCGCGCAGGGACATGCCCGTGATCTGCCCGATCGGGATGCTCACGCCCCCGGGCAGCTCCAGATGATCGGCATACAGGACGAGATCACCGCGCGCGACGAATTCGCTCGAGCGGCCGGACTGGATGCTGTACAACTCCAGATTCTCGTCGGAAAAGATCGGCTCGTCCGCCTTTGCCTCATGGCAGAGCTTTTCGATCTGCTTGTCCTGCCAGCGGTTCCAGCTCCTCACGTCCGGGAAGGGCGCGTCGCCGCCGACAAAGGCGCCGGTGGGGGCATAGTGGGTTTCAAAGCCGCAGCGGCGGCAGCGGAAATCATCGCCCTCGGAATAGAGCGTTGCGTGCGAAAAGCACTTCGGGCAGATGAACAGCAGCGTTTCCAGGTTTTCGGCCAGATGCCGCCCGCGGTACAACACCGGGCGGCTGCGCTGATCGTCAAAGGCGTCGACGTGGATGTCGCGGGCGATCGCGGCGTTGATCTGCAGCGCGCTCATGCCTTTGAGCTCCTCGGCCGTATAGACCTTGACGAGCTCGCCGCGCAGCATGCCGCGCCGCACGCTGTCGCCCGACCAGCGCGGAGAGGAGAGATATCCGCCGCGCAGCCGGAAGGTGACGAGCGAGGCGCCGCTCTGCTTTATGAGCTTGCCCGTCGAGGCGGGAAAGTCGCGCGTCACGCCGTCCCAGGTGCGGTTGCCCTCCGGGAAGAGGGCGACGTTGTGGCCCGCGCGGGTCACGCGCAGCATCTCCATCACGGCGCCGGCGGCGCTGCCGCCCTTCTGGCGGACGATGGGATGCACCAGCCAGTCGAGCAGGCGCGAGACAAAGCCGAGACGCATGATATGCTCGCTTGCGAGAAAATACATCTGGTTTCGAAAGGCCGCGCCGACGAGCAGCGGATCCCAGTCGGTCACGTGGTTGCATACGACGACATAGGGCCCCTCGGGCGCATGGCTTTTGCAGCGGTAGTTGTAGCGGATGAGAAGGATCAGCCGCACGAGCGGGCGCAGCAGCTTCCAAATCACGGCGTGGCGGGTGTAATGCTCCATGAGCGCGGCCTCCTTTTTCCCTATTATCCTATCATCATATTTTAGCATAGCCTTTTTCAAAGCACAAGAATTTACTTTTATTCTGCATAAAGTTATGTTATAATCTTATTTTGTAGAAGTATGCGCTACCCGCAAGAAAAGAAAGGCGTCATCACAACATGGGACTTTTAGATAAGATTTTCGGGAGCTATTCCGACCGCGAACTGAAAAAGATCTATCCGATCGCCGACGCGATCGAAAAGCTCGAGCCGCGCTTCGCCGCGATGAGCGACGACGAGCTCAAGGCCATGACGGGCAAATTCAAGGAACGTCTCGCAAACGGCGAGACGACCGACGATCTCCTGCCCGAGGCCTTTGCCGCCGTGCGCGAGGCCGCCTGGCGCGTGCTGGGCATGAAGCCCTTCCACGTCCAGCTTATCGGCGGCATCGTGCTCCACCAGGGACGCATCGCCGAAATGAAGACCGGCGAAGGCAAAACTCTCGTCGCCGTCCTCCCGGCCTATCTCAACGCCCTTACGGGAAAGGGCGTGCACATCGTCACCGTCAACGACTACCTCGCCCGGCGCGACAGCGAATGGATGGGCAAGGTGCACCGCTTCATGGGGCTTACGGTCGGTCTGATCGTGCACGATCTGACGAACGAGCAGCGCCGCGCGGCCTATGCCTGCGACATTACATACGGCACGAACAACGAGATGGGCTTTGACTATCTGCGCGACAACATGGCGCTCTACAAGCGCGACATGGTCCAGCGCGGCCACGCCTTCGCCATCGTCGACGAGGTCGACTCGATCCTCATCGACGAGGCCAGAACGCCGCTGATCATCTCCGGCCAGGGCGATGAGAGCACCGATCTCTACCGCCAGGCGGACGACTTCGTCTCCCGGCTCAAAAAGGTGGTCTACGCCTCCGTCGATGAAAAGGAGGAGGAGAGCGAGGACCTCGACGCCGACTACGTCGTCGACGAAAAGGCCCGCACCGCCACACTGACCGCCCGCGGCATCGCGAAGGCCGAGCGCGCGTTCAATCTGGAAAACCTGGCCGATATCGAAAACTCCACCCTCTCGCACCACATCAACCAGGCGCTGCGCGCCCACGGCATCATGAAGCGCGACATAGACTATATCGTCAAGGACGGCGAGATCATCATCGTCGACGAGTTTACCGGCCGATTGATGCTCGGCCGCCGCTACAGCGAAGGCCTGCACCAGGCCATCGAGGCCAAGGAGCACGTCGACGTCCAAAAGGAAAACAAGACGCTTGCCACGATCACGTTCCAGAACTATTTCCGTCTGTACAGCAAGCTCTCCGGCATGACCGGCACCGCCGCCACCGAGTCGGAGGAATTCGACGCGATCTACCATCTCGACATCATCGAGATCCCGACGAACAAGCCCGTTATCCGCATCGACAACCCGGACGTCGTTTATAAAAACGAAAACGGCAAGCACCGCGCGATCATCGAACAGATCGTGGCCTGCCACGAAAAGGGCCAGCCCGTGCTGGTCGGCACGGTGTCGATCGAGAAGAGCGAATACATCTCCTCGCTCTTGAAGCGCCGCGGCGTACCGCACACGGTGCTCAACGCCAAGTACCACGAAAAGGAAGCCGAGATCGTCGCCCAGGCGGGCAAGCTCGGCGCCGTGACGATCGCGACGAACATGGCCGGCCGCGGCACCGACATCATGCTCGGCGGCAACGCCGAGTACCTCGCCAAGACCGACCTGCGCAAGGCCGGCTTTGACGACGCCGTCATCGCCGAGGCCACCGGCTATGCCGAAACCGACAACGAGGACATCCTGGCCGCCAGAAAGCTCTTCGCCGAGCGGATGGAGGAGCACAAGAAGGTCACCTCCGCCGAGGCCGAAAAGGTCAAGGCGGCGGGCGGACTTTTCATCCTGGGCACCGAGCGGCATGAGTCGCGCCGTATCGACAACCAGCTGCGCGGACGCGCCGGCCGACAGGGAGACCCCGGCGAGAGCCGCTTCTTCCTCTGCCTCAACGACGACATCATGCGTCTCTTCGGCTCGGAGCGCATCATGGGCATGATGGAGGCTCTCAAGGTCGAGGAGGACATGCCGCTTGACAACAAGATGCTCTCCAATGCGATCGAGCAGGCGCAGAAGACCGTTGAAAGCCGCAACTTCCAGACGCGGAAAAACGTGCTGGAGTACGACGACGTCATGAACCAGCAGCGCGAGATCATCTACGGCGAGCGCGCCAAAGTGCTCGACGGCGAGGATCTGCGCGAGCAGATCATGGGCATGCTGCACGACTTTATCCGCACCACGGTCGCCGACGGCCTCGGCGGCACGGCGGCGGAGAGCGAGCAGCAGCTCGAGGACGCGCTGCAGCCCTTTGAAAAGCTGTTCCTGCGGCGCGGCGAGCTGAGCCTTGCTTCGCTTGGCGGCTTTGCCAAACCCGACAAGGTGGCCGAGGCGGTGGAAACGATCGCGCACCGCGTCTATGACGAGCGCGAGCAGGCCTTCGGCCAGATGCCGGACGGCACGCCGCTGCTGCGCGAACTCGAGCGCGTCGTCATGCTGCGCGTGGTCGACGAATACTGGATGGATCACATCGACGCGATGGACGAGCTCAAGCGCGGCATCGGGCTGCGCGGCTACGGCAACACCAAGCCGATCGACGCCTACAAGCAGGAGGGCTTCGACATGTTCGAGGCCATGGTGCAGGGCATCCGCGAGGAGACCGTGCGCCGGCTTTACACGGTGCGCGTCCGCAAGGAGCAGCCGGTCGAGCGCAAGGCCGTTTCGAAGAACGCGGCGGCCAACGTCGGCGGCAGCGAGGAAAAGAAAAAGCCCGTCAAAAAGGCGCCGAAGCCCGGCCGCAACGATCCCTGCCCCTGCGGCAAGATGAAGGCCGACGGCAGCCGCCGGCTGAAATATAAGGAATGCTGCGGCAGGAATGAATAGCGGCTTTGCGCCGCCGGGGGCGGATGCAGCAAAGCCGGCATTTCCGCAGCCGCGCCGTTTGCGAGCAGGCGTATAAACCTGCCCGCAAACGGCAATAGCGGCAAGGCGGGCGATTATGAGTTGTCCAGAGGTAACGCCATGTCTTTTATCGAAAACAAAGAAAATGAGCTGGTCTATATGACCTCGAGCGTGATAAAGGCGCGGCATGCCTTTACGACCCGCTACGGCGGCGTGAGCGAGGGGATCTTTTCCTCGCTCAACCTCGGCTCGAACCGCGGGGATGACCCCGACGCGGTGCGGGAGAACTACCGCCGCGTCTGTGCGCTGATGGGCGTCGGGATCGACGAGGCGGCCGTCACGAAGCAGGTGCACGGAAGCGCCGTGCGCGTCGTGACGGGGGAGGACAGGCATGTGTGCATGAGCACCGTTCCCTATGAGGCGGACGGTCTTGTCACGGCCGAGCGGGGACTGCCGCTGATGTGCTTCACGGCAGACTGCGTGCCCGCGCTGCTCTGCGACAGCGTCCACGGTGTGATCGCCGCGGTGCACTGCGGCTGGCGCAGCTCGGTGGGCGACATCCTGGGCAACGCCGTGAAAGAGATGTGCGCGCTCGGCGCCAGGCCGGAGACGATCTGCTGCGCGCTCGGCCCGGCGATCGGGAGCTGCTGCTTTGAAACCGACGACGACGTGCCGCAGGCCATCGAGGCTTATCTCGGCGGCGAGACCGAGGGGCTTTTCCGCCGCCGCGCCGACGGCAAGACGCTTGTGGATCTGCGCGGCGCCAACAAGAGGCGGCTCATGCAGCTGGGCCTTCGGGAAGAGAACATCGACGTCTCGGAGGAATGCACCTTCTGCAGCCACGACAAATACTGGTCGCACCGCTACACCCGCGGACAGCGCGGGAGCCAGGCGTCCGTCATCGTCCTGAGCGAAAAGGATATCGAGGTAAAAGAATGAAGAGAAAGATCAAAAGAGCGCTGAGCATGCTTCTCGTCCTGGCGCTGGTATTCGCGCTTGCCGGCTGCGGCCGGGCGGACGAGACGGGGGGCATCCCCCTGTCCACGGGCGGCCGGGATATCGAAAAGGGCTACTCGGCGGACCATGTGTTCTCGCTCAACTCCAACAGCAACTTCAGCTTCAACCCCTCCGTCGCCACGAACCACTCCAACCAGCTGATCTGCTCGCTGGTGTACGAGAACCTGGTCGAGGTCGACAACAACTTTGAGATCATCGAGGGCGCGGGGCTGATCCGCGAGTGGTCCGTCTCGGAGGACGGCAAGACCTGGACGCTGACCTATGATACGACGCACGTCTTCCACGACGGCACGCCTGTCACGGGCAACGACATGCGCATGTCAATCGAGTACTGCATCAACTCCGACCGCTTCACCGGCCGCTTCGCGAGCGTACAGGGCGTATCCTATACCGACAGCCAGCTGATCATCGCGCTCGGCATCCCGAACAAGCAGTTTATCAAGCTGCTCAACGTTCCGGTCGTCAAGGTCGGCACGAACGGCGACGTCCACCCGATGGGCAGCGGCCCGTACATGTACAACGAGGAGGGCACGCAGCTGCTGGCCTTCAACGGCTATAACGGCTATGACAACCTGCCTGTGGACGTGATCTATCTCAAGGAATACTCGACGGCCGAGGAGATCATCGCCGCCTTTGAGGACTCGTATGTCGACGTGGTCGTCAACGACCCGAGCAGCTACACCAACCTCGGCTATGCCAGCTCCAACGAGATCCGCGCCTTCCCCACGACGAACATGCACTACATCGCCTTCAACGAGACGAGCGACAGCTGCCGCTACAACAACGTGCGCGCGGCGCTGCAGTACGCCTTTGACCGCGAATATCTCGCCAACGAAATGCTGCACGGCAACGGCGTCGCCTCCGCGGTGCCGATGTATCCGACCTGCGCGGCCTATCCCACGGCGCTTGCCGATTCGCTGGCGTTCGATCTGGAAAAATGCAAGATGATTTTGGAGAACTTCGGTCTCAAGGACTCGGACGACAACGGCATGTTCGACAGCATGAGCGGCGTGGGCGATCTGACCTTCACGATGATCCTCTGCAGCGATTCAAGCGCGAAGGCCGGCATGGCCCAGAAGTTTGCCCAGGACATGCGCACGATCGGCATCCAGGTGAAGATCTATGAGCTGGCCTGGGAGGAGTATCTCAAGGCGCTGGAGGAAGGCGAGCTGGAGATCAGCGAAAACCGCACGGTCGATTACGACATGTACTATGCCGAGGTCAAGCTGCGCAACGACTTTGACATGACCGAGCTCCTTCAGGTCCGCGACGAAGACAACGAAAAGACCAACATCAACTTTACCAACTCGCACGACTCGAGCTATGAGACCTATATCAACAACTATCTCGCCGCCACCGACGCCGCGCGCGCGACCGCGTACTATGCCTTCTGCTACTATCTCAGCCAGAACGCGACCATTATCCCCCTCGGCTTTGAAAAGCAGCAGATCATCACCCACCGCGGCGTGATCAAGGGCGTCGACGCCAACGCAGGCAATCCGCTCTACGACTTCCGGAATTGGGAGATCGATCTTTCCTAAGCAAACGCTGACGGAATCGCCGTCGGCATCTTGCGGGTGATTTGCGCCCCGACTTCACCGCGGTTTTTTGAGGTACACAAAGTACATCTGCAAAACCGCGTCATTGCCGGAACACAAATCTCCTCGCAAGCTGCTCTTGCCGACACCGTCATTGTTTGCTTTGAACATCAACAAAAAGGAGATTCAGAAATGACCGACAGAGAATTGATGAGCATGGCCAAAGAGGCCTCGATGAACGCCTACGTCCCCTATTCCCGCTTCCCGGTCGGCGCCGCGATCGAGTGTGACGACGGCGCGGTCTTTACCGGCTGCAACGTAGAAAACGCCGCCCTCGGCAGCACGATCTGCGCCGAGCGCACCGCCTGCTGTAAGGCCGTCAGCGAGGGCCACCGCAGCTTCCGCCGTATCGCGATCTATGCCGACAGCGAAAACTGGTGCACGCCCTGCGGCGCCTGCCGCCAGTTCCTCGCCGAGTTTTCGCCCGACATGGAGGTGCTCTGCGCCCGCGCGGGCGACCGCTACGTCAGCTATAAGCTCTCGGAGCTGATGCCGCACGTGTTCGCGTTCTGATGGATCTTGAGCAGCTTCGCATCTTTGCCGCCCTTGCCGAGACGGGCAGCTTTTCCGCCGCGGGCAAGCGGCTGTATAAAAGCCACTCCTCCGTCAGCCGCACGGTCTCCGCGCTCGAGCGGGAGCTCGGCGTCGCGCTCGCGGTGAGGGACCGCAACAGCTTTGCGCTCACACCTGCGGGCAGAACGCTCTATGAGCGGGGGAGGGATCTGCTCAAAGCGGCCGAAGAGCTGGAGATAAGCGTAAAAGAGGCGGAAACAAAATAAGGAAAGCGCTTTGGCAAAGGCCAAAGCGCTTTCCTTATATAATATGGAATAGTTTTACCGGAACTCCTTACTGCCCTCAAAGAACAGCGCCAGCGTGCCGGGGCCGACGTGGGAGCCGGTGACGGGCTCGTACATGACGGTCATGATGTCAAGCTCGCTGCGGTGCTGCCGCAGGAGCGAGATCAGATACTTCACATCGTCCTCACAGTCGGCATGCGCGATGCCGATCGTCTGGCCGGGCAGCTCGAGAGCGTATTGGTTGAATTTCTCGGCCATCGCCTCGATCGCGCGTTTGCGGCCGCGCACCTTTTCAAAGCAGACGATCTTGCCCTCGTTGTTGCCCTTGAGCAGAGGCTTGATCTGCAGCACGGTCCCGACGGCGGCCGCGAGGTTGGACAGACGCCCGCCGCGCTTGAGATAGCGCAGATCGTCCACCGTGAAGACCTGGCACATGCCGTAGCGCCTGTCGAGCAGACGCTCGGCCGCGGCGTCCACGCCCAGCCCGAACTCGCGGTAACGCACGGCCCAGAGCGCCAGCAGCCCCTCGCCCAGCGAGGCGCCGAGCGCGTCGACGAGGCGCAGCTTGCGGTCGGGAAACTCCTCGCGCAGGTCTGTCGCCGCGATCGAGGCGGAGTTGAACGAGCCGCTGATGCCGGAGGACATGCTGATGAAGAGGACGTCGTGCCCCTGCTCCAGCTCCTCACGGAAGAAATCGGCATAGCGCTGGGGGGAGATCTGCGAGGTCGTCACGATCTTTCCTCTGCGCATGTCGTCATAAAAGGCCTTTCCCTCAAAGTGAAAATCCGCCGGCTCTTTGCCGTCGATCATGAAGGTATAGGCGATACATTTGATTTTATTCTCACGAAGAAACTCCTCCGGCAGGTTTGCCGAGGTGTCGGTCATGATGGTAAAGCTCATGGGAAACCTCCATCGGTTTGTTGCGCGCCGAGAGGCACGCTTTGGGCACAGTATACGCTCAAAGACGCAAAAACACAAACTCCCGTTGCCGAAATCCGCTCTACATCTGCCGCGGCGCGGGGTAGAGAGCGGGGAAGGAGAACTCTACTTTCAGTAGAACGGCCGTCAAATCAAAGCTTTCCGGCCGCTTCCGCCACAAAATATACCCCTTTTTTCACCGAAAAAAACAATTTGTAGAGACGCACAAAAAAACATGGAAAAATTCTGCAAAAATCACGAAAAATAGCTTGACAAGTTGTTACCGCTCTGTTATATTATTCAAGCGCGCGTGTAAGGCACACGTATGCGCACTGCGATGAAGCGGGAGATTGCCTGTTGAAAAACAGGGTAACTTTCGTGGAGTATGTCCGGTGTCCGACAGTATGACGGACACAAAATCGGGCGGGAAGAAACCTTATCCGGTACACGCGTATATCGCATGGACGGGGGATCGACCGGCTGTAAAAGGCCGGTTTGTTTTTCGGACGTGGTCTGATACGCACGGTTGTGTGTACAAGATTTTCGGTTTCGTCCGTACGCAGAAAAAGGCGGGACCCAATGCCGCCGGAAAACGTACGAAAAAAAGGAGAAAAAACACCATGGCAAACAACAAAAACATGATCCGCATCCGTCTGAAGGCTTACGATCACCAGCTGATCGACAAGGCCGCCGAAACCATCGTCGAGGCTGCCAAGCGCACCGACGCCAAGGTCTCCGGTCCCATCCCCCTGCCGACCAAGACCGAGATCGTCACGATCCTCCGCGCCGTCCACAAGTACAAGGACAGCCGCGAGCAGTTCGAGCGCCGCACCCACAAGCGCCTGATCGACATCATGAGCCCGACCCAGAAGACCGTCGAGGCCCTGATGAACCTCGAAGTCCCCGCCGGCGTCGAGATCGAGATCAAGCTTTAATGAGGCAAACGCCGATTCCTGCAGCTTCGGCATCTTGCGGACAATTTGCGCCTCGGCTTCACCGCTTTTTCTTGAAATACACAAAGTATTCCTTCAAAAAAGCGTCATTGCCGAAACACAAATTCTCTCGCAATCTGCTCTCGCCGCAAGAATCGTTGTTTACCTGAAAAATCTTCCTATTGAAATATAGGAAAACGAAAACCCACAAGTCCATAACCCAATGTCCGCAGCTTGCGTATGCGGACGGGTTAAGTTGCCAGCCTCTGGCGTCCGCCCCCAACGCGAACGGCCATGCGAGGTAACCAATAACCGTTAGGAGGAAATACAATGAAGAAAGCCATCATCGGCAAGAAGGTCGGCATGACGCAGATCTTCGATGAGACTGGCAAGGTCATTCCCGTGACCGTCATCGAGGCCGGCCCCTGCGTGGTCGTGCAGAAGATGACCAAGGAGAAGGAAGGATACGAGGCAGTCCAGTTCGGTTACGAAGAAGTAGCCGAGAAGAAGCTCTCGAACGGCGAGCAGGGTCACCTGAAGAAAGCCGGCGTGGGCATGGTCAAGCATCTCAAGGAGTTCCGTCTTGAGGATTCCAGCAAGCTCGAAGTCGGCGACGTCGTGAAGGCCGACGTGTTCGCGGAAGGCGACAAGGTCGACGTCACCGGTATCAGCAAGGGTCACGGCTACGCCGGCGTTGTCAAGCGCTACGGCCAGGGCCGTACGCCCACCAGCCACGGCGGCGGTCCTGTCCACCGTCACGCGGGCTCCATGGGCTCCAGCACGGACCCCAGCCGCATCTTCCCGGGCAAGAAGCAGGCCGGCCACATGGGCGTTGACCAGATCACCGTCCAGAACCTCGACATCGTCAAGGTCGACGCCGAGCTGAACATGATCGCCATTCGCGGCGCGATCCCCGGCCCCAAGGGCGGCATCGTGTATATCAAGAACACCGTCAAGACTCAGCCCGTCAAGAAGGGCGAGGCTGCCGGCATCAGCGTCAACCCGCAGAAGGCCTCCGCGCGTGTCAACCCGCAGAAGGCTTCCGCACGTACCAAGTAAGGAAAGGAGAGCAGCATAAATGCCTAAAGCTAACGTTTTCAACATGGCAGGCGAGAAGATCGGCGAGATCGAGCTCTCCGAGGCCATCTTCGGCATCGAGCCGAACAAGAGCGTCCTGCACGA
>ONSW01000047.1 GCA_900320595.1 uncultured Eubacteriales bacterium
TCTTTATACGAGACCTGCGGCTTGCCCACGTTCGCCTCGACCTTGAACTCGCGGAGCAGTCTGTCCACGATGATCTCAAGGTGGAGCTCGCCCATGCCGGCGATGATGGTCTGTCCCGTCTCTTCGTCCGTATAGGTCTTAAAGGTCGGGTCTTCCTCCGCCAGCTTCTGCAGAGCGATCGCCATTTTTTCCTGGCCCGCTTTCGTCTTCGGCTCGATGGCCACGCGAATGACGGGTTCCGGGAATTCCATGGACTCCAGAATGATCTGGTGTTTTTCATCACAGAGAGTATCGCCCGTTGTGGTGTTTTTCAGTCCCACCGCGGCCGCGATATCGCCGGAATAGACCTGTTCGATATCTTCTCTGTGATTGGCGTGCATCAGCAAGATCCTGCCGAGACGCTCGCGCACGCCCTTCGTCGAGTTCATGACCGTCTTTCCCGTCTCCAGCGTACCGGAGTAGACGCGGAAGAAGCTCAGTCTTCCGACATAGGGGTCGGTCATGATCTTGAAGGCCAGTGCCGCAAACGGCTCATCGTCGCTCGCCCGGCGGACTTCCGTCTCGTCGGTCTTGGGATGGATGCCTTCGATCGCCGGAATATCCAGCGGCGAGGGCATATAATCCACGATCGCATCCAGCAGCTTCTGTACGCCCTTGTTCTTGTAGGAGGTGCCGCATGTAACGGGAACCATTTTCACGTCACAGGTGGCTTTCCGGATGACCTCACGGATCTTGTCCGCGGGGACTTCTTCGCCGCCGAGATAAAGTTCCATTACCTCGTCGTCAAAGTCGGAAATCGCCTCCAGCAGTTTATCGCGGTACTCCTGGGCAAGCGGCAGCATATCCTCCGGGATCGGTTCGGTACGCATGTCCTTGCCGAGATCGTCGTAATAGATGCGCGCATCCATATCCACGAGATCGATGATACCGGCGAAGCTCTCCTCGCTTCCGATCGGAAGCTGAATGGGAACGGCATTGCACTTGAGTCTGTCGTGGACCATATCCAATACATGATAAAAGTCCGCGCCCATAATGTCCATCTTGTTGATATAGATCATTCTGGGGACGTGATAGTGGTCAGCCTGTCTCCAAACGGTTTCGGACTGGGGCTCGACGCCTCCCTTGGCGCACAGGACCGTCACGCATCCGTCGAGCACGCGAAGCGAACGCTCGACCTCAGCCGTAAAGTCCACGTGACCCGGGGTGTCGATGATGTTGATGCGCGTACCGCGCCAGAAACAGGTGGTGGCAGCCGAGGTGATCGTGATGCCTCTCTCCTGCTCCTCTTCCATCCAGTCCATCGTTGCGGTGCCCTCATGCGTTTCGCCGAGCTTGTAGTTCACGCCGGTGTAGAACAGAATACGTTCCGTCGTCGTGGTCTTGCCGGCGTCGATGTGGGCCATAATGCCGATATTTCTGGTTTTTTCAAGTGAATACTGTCTGGGCATGAATGACGTCTCCTGTGGAGATTACCACCTGAAGTGTGCGAAAGCCTTGTTGGCTTCTGCGTTCTTGTGCATATCCTCGCGCTTCTTGACAGAGGCGCCGGTGTTGTTGCACGCGTCCATGATCTCGCCTGCGAGGCGCTCTTTCATGGTCTTCTCGCCGCGTTTGCGGGAGTAGTCGACCAGCCAGCGGAGAGCCAGAGTCTGGCGGCGGGCGGGTCTGACTTCGATCGGCACCTGGTAGGTAGCGCCGCCGACACGGCGGGCCTTGACCTCAAGTGCGGGCATGATGTTGTTCATCGCTTCGTTGAAAGCATCCAGGGGCTCCTTGCCGGTCTTTTCCTTGATGATCTCGAAAGCGTCGTAAACGACCTTCTGAGCAACACCTTTTTTGCCGTCGAGCATAACGCCGTTGATGAGCTTGGTCACCAGAACGCTGTTATACATCGGATCGGGCAGAATTTCTCTTTTGGGAACATTCCCTCTTCTGGGCACGTTGCTTCCCTCCTTCATTAAAAAATGGAATCACAGGTACTCGAATGCAGTTCTTTGCACCCGTTTGCGCCCCGAGGTTCATCCCTTATATGGATAAACGACAGGGCAGTTTGCTGCCTATCGAAAGCTTACTTCTTCTTTGCAGCCTTGGGTCTCTTCGCGCCGTACTTGGAACGCGCCTGCATACGACCGGATACGCCCTGAGAGTCGAGCGTGCCGCGAATGATGTGGTAACGCACACCAGGAAGGTCCTTGACACGACCGCCGCGGATCATAACCACAGAGTGCTCCTGCAGGTTGTGGCCGATACCGGGGATGTACGCGGTGACCTCGTAACCATTGGTCAGGCGGACACGGGCGATTTTACGCAGAGCAGAGTTCGGCTTCTTGGGCGTAGAGGTACGGACCGCGGTGCAGACGCCTCTCTTCTGAGGGGAGCTGAGGTTGGTCTCCTTGTTCTTCAGGGTGTTCATACCCTTCTGCATGGCCGGAGAAGTGGATTTGTACGTGACCTGCTCTCTGCCTTTTCTCACCAGTTGGTTAAAAGTAGGCATTGTTTTCCTCCTTTCCTGAAAAATATTGATGCCGAAAACCCTTGCCGTACAAGGCGTTTTCCGCTTGGCGGGCCTTGATCCCGTGCCATGGGCGCAGTTCTACCCGCACATTTCGAGATTTTAGCATAATTCACAATTTTAGTCAAGAATTTTTGTCGACTAAAATGAAAAAAACTTTTCCGCCGCAGGGCCGGAGCCGGCGCTTCCCCGCCCCGGGAAAAAGCCAAAAACCGGAAGGTTTTCGCCTTCCGGTTTTCAGATCGTAATTTGAGATTAAAGCGCGTTGCTCTTGCTCACGAGAGCGGAGAGATCAACATATTCCTCGGGAGCGGCGGCGACGGTCTCGTCGGTCTCCACCTCGAACTCACGGTAGACATTCAGACCGGTACCGGCGGGAATGAGCTTACCGATGATGACGTTCTCCTTCAGACCGGCCAGCCGGTCGATCTTGCCCTTGATCGCGGCGTCGGTCAGGACCTTGGTGGTCTCCTGGAAGGACGCGGCGGACATCCAGCTGTCGGTGGCAAGAGAGGCCTTGGTGATACCCATGAGCAGCTGCGTGCAGGTGGCGAGGGACAGTCCCTCCTCGCCCGCGTCGATGCGCTTCTGGATCTCACGGTTGGCGTCCTTGAACACAGAGATATCGACCGTCGCGCCGGAGAGCAGATCGGTGCTGCCGGCCTCTTCGACCTTCACCTTGCGCATCATCTGGCGCACAATGACCTCGATGTGCTTGTCGTTGATATCAACGCCCTGCTGACGGTAGACCTTCTGGACCTCGTTGGTGATATAGCTGCGCACGCCCTGACGGCCGAACTCGTCGTCGTCGACGCCGCGGATGCGGAGCACCTCGTGCGGGTTGAGCGCGCCGGAGGTCAGTTCCTGGCCGCGGTCGACGTGGTCGCCGTTGTGGACCAGGATACCCGCGGAGTGCGGCACGGTGTAAACAGCCGTGGCGCCCTCGGCCTCGTTCGTGATCGTAAGGGTATACATGATGCCCTTCTTTGCCTCTTCGATCGTGACCGTGCCCGAGATCTCGGCGAGGATCGCCATCTTCTTGGGCTTGCGGGCTTCAAAGAGTTCTTCGACACGGGGAAGACCCTGGGTGATATCGTCGCCGGCGACACCGCCGGTGTGGAAGGTACGCATCGTCAGCTGCGTACCGGGTTCGCCGATGGACTGCGCTGCGATAACGCCGACAGCCTCGCCCATGTTGACCGGGCGGCCGACAGCCAGGTTGATGCCGTAGCACTTGGCGCAGACGCCCTGTCTGGCTTCGCAGGTCAGCACGCTGCGGATAAAGACCTTGTGGATGTCATGCGCCTCGAGCACAGCGGCGTCCTCGGGCATGAGCATATGGTCGGTGCCGAAGAGCACCTCGCCGGTCTTGGGATCGGTGACGGGCACTGCCGGGAAGCGGCCGTGGATCGCGGTGCCGAAGGATTCGACCATCTGGCCGCGGTCATACACCGCAGAGGCCCAGACGCCGTCCGTCGTGCCGCAGTCCTTCTCGCGCACGATGACTTCCTGGCAGACGTCGACCATACGGCGCGTCAGATAACCGGAGTCAGCGGTACGCAGAGCGGTATCGGCCATACCCTTACGGGCGCCTCTCGTGGAAATGAAGTACTCCAGAACGGAGAGGCCTTCACGGAAGTTGGACTTGATCGGGATCTCGATAGTCTTACCGGCGGTGTTCGCCATCAGACCACGCATACCGGCCAGCTGGCGGATCTGGTTCATCGAGCCACGGGCGCCGGAGTTTGCCATCATGTAGATGGGGTTGAACTCGTCAAGGCAGCTCGACAGGGCGTCGGTGACCTTCTTGGTGGTCTGCTCCCACTCGGAAACGACCAGACGATAGCGTTCGTCGTCGGTGATAAAGCCGCGCTTGTACTGCCGCTCGATGTTGACGACTTCCTGCTCGGTCTCCTGGATCATTTCGTTCTTCGCGCTCGGGACGGTCATGTCCGCGACGGAGATCGTGATAGCGGCCTTCGTCGAATACTTGTAGCCCAGTGCCTTGATGCTGTCAAGCACCTCGGCCGAGATCGTGAAGCCGTACTTCTGGATGCAGCGGTCAATGATGTTGCCCAGCTGCTTCTTGCCGACCTGGAAGCTGATCTCGTGATCGAACGCATGCTCGGGATCGCTGCGGTCGACATAGCCGAGATCCTGCGGGATCGGCTCGTTGAAGATGATGCGGCCGACGGTCGTGTCGATCACGCGCTTGACCTCGACGCCGTCGATGGTCTTCGTCACGCGCAGACGGATCGGAGCATGCAGACCGACATCGCCTTCGTTATAGGCCATGATGGCCTCGTTGGCGTCGCGGTAGCACAGCAGCGAGCGATAGCTGCAGGGCTTGGTGTGCTCCTCGGCGGCCTTCTGGTTCGCGGCATAGATCTCATCGCCGTCGACGACGCTGTTCGGCTCAAAGCCGGTATCGCCGGGATCGGTAACGAGCAGTCTTTCCGCACCCTTCTCGGCCTTGCCGATGCGGATCATCGTCAGATAGTAGGAGCCAAGGATCATATCCTGCGTCGGGACCGTGACGGGGTGGCCGTCCTGCGGACGCAGCAGGTTGTTGGCGGAGAGCATGAGGATGCGCGCCTCGGCCTGCGCCTCGGCGGACAGCGGCACATGGATAGCCATCTGGTCACCGTCGAAGTCGGCGTTGAACGCGGTGCAGTTCAACGGGTGGAGACGCAGCGCGCGTCCCTCGACCAGCACGGGCTCAAAGGCCTGGATGCCCAGTCTGTGCAGCGTAGGCGCACGGTTGAGCAGAACCGGATGCTCCTTGATGACGTCTTCGAGCGCGTCCCAAACCTCGGTACGCTGCTTGTCGACCATCTTCTTGGCGGACTTGATGTTGTTGGCAACGCCGTCCTCGACCAGCTTCTTCATCACGAAGGGGCGGAAGAGCTCGATCGCCATTTCCTTCGGCACGCCGCACTGATAGATCTTCAGATCCGGGCCGACGACGATAACGCTTCGGCCGGAGTAGTCGACACGCTTGCCGAGCAGGTTCTGACGGAAGCGGCCCTGCTTGCCCTTGAGCATATCGGACAGCGACTTGAGCGCGCGGGAGTTGGCGCCGGTGACGGCACGGCCGCGGCGGCCGTTGTCGATCAGAGCGTCGACAGCCTCCTGCAGCATGCGCTTTTCGTTGCGTACGATGATGTCGGGCGCGTTGAGCTGCTGCAGTCTCTTGAGGCGGTTGTTGCGGTTGATGACGCGGCGGTAGAGGTCGTTGAGGTCGGAGGTCGCGAAGCGGCCGCCGTCGAGCTGGACCATCGGGCGGATCTCGGGCGGGATGACCGGCAGGATGCGGATGACCATCCACTCGGGGCGGTTGCCGCTCTGGCGGAAGGCCTCGACGCACTCGAGACGCTTGACGAGCTTGGCCTTCTTCTGGCCGTTGGCGCTCTTGAGCTCCTCGCGCAGCTCCTCGGCCAGCTTGTCGCAGTCGATCTGCTTCAGCAGCGCCTCGATCGCCTCAGCGCCGATGCCGGCCTGGAAATCGTCCTCATACTTCTCGCGCATCTCGTGATACTCGCGCTCGCTCAGGATCTGGCAGCGGGACAGCGGCGTAAAGCCGGGGTCGATCACGATATAGCTGGCAAAGTACAGGACCTTCTCGAGCTGACGCGGGGTCAGATCGAGCATCAGACCCATGCGGCTGGGGATGCCCTTGAAGTACCAGATGTGGGAAACCGGCGCGGCGAGCTCGATATGGCCCATACGCTCGCGGCGAACCTTGCTCTTGGTGACCTCGACGCCGCAGCGGTCGCAGATCTTGCCCTTGTAGCGGATCTTCTTATATTTGCCGCAATGGCATTCCCAGTCCTTGGTCGGTCCGAAAATGCGCTCGCAGAACAGACCGTTCTGTTCCGGCTTGAGCGTGCGGTAGTTAATGGTTTCAGGCTTTTTGACTTCGCCGTATGACCAGCTCAGGATCATCTCGGGGGAGGCAATACCGATCTGAATAGCATCAAACGGTGTATAGCTCATTACTCATCCTCCTCGTCATTATAGTCATTGTCGTTGCCGATGTCGGCGCCGAACTCATCCTCGGGCACGTTCTCGATAGAGAAGCCCTCGGCCTCGATCTCGTCGTCATCTGCGGCGTAGAACTCGTCGCGCATCTCGGGGATGAAGTCGTCCTCGTCGTCATCCTTCAGTTCGATCTCATTGCCGTCCTTGTCCAGAACGCGCACGTCGAGACACAGGGACTGCAGCTCCTTGACCAGGACCTTGAAGGATTCGGGCACGCCCGGCGTCGGGATGTTGTTGCCCTTTACGATCGCCTCATAGGTCTTGACACGTCCGGTCACGTCGTCGGACTTGACGGTCAGGATCTCCTGCAGCGTGTAGGCGGCGCCGTAGGCCTCGAGGGCCCAGACTTCCATTTCGCCGAAGCGCTGGCCGCCGAACTGGGCCTTACCGCCGAGCGGCTGCTGGGTGACAAGGCTGTACGGGCCGGTGGAACGGGCGTGGATCTTGTCGTCGACGAGGTGGTGCAGCTTGAGGAAGTAGACCCAGCCGACCGTGACGTCGTTGTCAAACTTCTCGCCGGTGCGGCCGTCGTACATCTCGCTCTTGCCGTCCTCACGCAGGCCGGCCTGGCGCAGCGTCTCGCGGATCGTGGTCTCGTTGGCGCCGTTGAACGTCGGTGTCGCGACCTTCCAGCCAAGCGCCTGGGCGGCATAGCCGAGGTGTACCTCCAGGATCTGACCGATGTTCATACGCGAAGGAACGCCAAGGGGGTTCAGGACGATATCCAGCGGCGTACCGTCGGGCAGATACGGCATGTCCTCACGCGGCAGGATGCGGGAAACAACGCCCTTGTTGCCGTGACGGCCGGCCATCTTGTCGCCGACGGAGATCTTTCTCTTCTGTGCGATATACACGCGGACGACCTGGTTGACGCCCGGGTTCATCTCGTCGCCGTTTTCACGGGTGAAGACCTTGACGTCGACGATGATGCCGCTCTCGCCGTGAGGCACCTTCAGCGAAGTGTCGCGCACTTCGCGCGCTTTCTCGCCGAAGATCGCGCGCAGCAGTCTCTCCTCGGCGGTCAGATCGGTCTCGCCCTTCGGGGTGACCTTGCCGACAAGGATGTCGCCCGCGGTAACTTCCGCGCCGACCATGATGATGCCGCGCTCGTCGAGATACTTCAGCGCATCCTCGCCCACGCCGGGGATATCACGGGTGATCTCCTCGGGTCCGAGCTTGGTGTCGCGCGCGTCGCACTCGTACTCTTCGATATGGATGGAGGTAAACACATCCTCCATCACGAGACGCTCGTTGAGCAGAACGGCGTCTTCGTAGTTATAGCCTTCCCAGTTCATGTAGCCGACCAGGATGTTCTTGCCCAGCGCGATCTCGCCCTGGCTGGTGGACGGACCGTCGGCGAGGACGTCGCCCTCGGCCACGCGGTCGCCGACGGCGACGATCGGGCGCTGGTTGATACAGGTGCCCTGGTTCGAACGGGCGAACTTGATGAGCTTGTAATCCTTGCTCTCGCCGGCGTCGTAGCGCACGGTGACGAAGTTCGCGTCAACGCGGGTGACGGTGCCCTCGCCCTCGGCGAGAACGCACACGCCGGAGTCGACCGCGCACTTGTGCTCGATGCCGGTGGCGACGATCGGCGCCTGGGTCGTCATCAGAGGAACGGCCTGACGCTGCATGTTCGCGCCCATCAGAGCACGGTTCGCGTCGTCGTTCTCAAGGAACGGGATCATCGCGGTCGCGATCGAGATCATCATTCTCGGGCTGACGTCGATATAGTCGACGTCCTCGCGGTTGACTTCGATCGTATCGTTGCGGTGACGGCATGTCACGCGGCGGTTTACAAGGCAGCCGTTCTCGTCGACAGGCTCGGAGGCCTGGGCGACGATGTACTGGTCCTCGACGTCGGCGGTCATATACTCGACCTCGTCGGTGACGCGGCAGGTGCCCTTCTCGACCTTACGGTAAGGCGCGATCAGGAAGCCGTACTCGTTGGCGCGCGCATAGGAAGCGAGATAGGAGATCAGACCGATGTTCGGGCCTTCAGGCGTCTCGATCGGGCACAGACGGCCGTAGTGGCTGTAGTGAACGTCACGGACGTCGAAGCTCGCGCGCTCTCTCGAAAGGCCGCCGGGGCCGAGAGCGGACATACGGCGCTTGTGCGTCAGCTCGGCCAGCGGGTTGGTCTGGTCCATGAACTGGCTCAGCGGGCTCGAGCCGAAGAACTCCTTGATCGCGGCCGTCACGGGACGGATGTTGATCAGGCTCTGCGGCGTGACGATATCGAGATCCTGCAGCGTCATGCGCTCGCGGATCACGCGCTCCATGCGGCTAAAGCCGATGCGGAACTGATTCTGCAGCAGCTCGCCCACGCAGCGGACGCGGCGGTTGCCGAGGTGGTCGATGTCGTCGGCGTTGCCCACTCCATGGGCCAGCGCGTTGAGATAGTTCACCGAGGAGAACATATCGTCCACGATGATGTGCTTGGGAACGAGGATGTCGATGTTCTGGCGGATCGCATCCTTGAGAGCCTCGCCCTCAAACTGCTCCATCAGCTGGCGCAGGATGATGCCGCGCACCTTGCCCTTGACGCCGACCTCGGCAGGGTCAAAGTCCACAAAGCGCTTCATATCGACCATGCCGTTGGAGAAGACCTTGACGTTCTTGCCGCCGATGCTCAGCACGACGGACACAACGCCGGCGTCGTCGATCTCTCTTGCCTTTTCGCGGCTGATCGTCTCGCCCGCGTCGGCAAGGATCTCGCCGGTATAGGGGTCGACAACCGGCTGGGCCAGCTCAAAGCCCGCGATGCGCGGGAAGAGCGAGAGCTTCTTATTGAACTTATAGCGGCCGACGTCGGAGATATCGTAGCGGCGGTGATCGAAGAACAGGCCGTCGAGCAGCGTTTCGGCGGACTCCACCGTGGGAGGATCGCCCGGACGCAGACGGCGATAGATCTCGATCAGGCACTCGTCGCGGCTCTGCGTGGTGTCCTTGTCGAGGGTCGCGATGATGCGCTCATCCTCGCCGAAGATCTCCTTGAGACGCTCGTTGGTGACGGCGCCGACATGGCAGTCGTCCACGCAGCTGAGCCACTTGGCCGGGACGTTCTCGTCATACTGACCCATGGCCTTGAGGAACCAGGTGATGGGCAGTTTGCGGTTTTTGTCGATGCGGACGTTGAAGACGTCGTTCGTATCCGTCTCATACTCCAGCCATGCGCCGTGATACGGGATGACCGTGGAGGCGTAGATCGAAAGCATCGTCTTGTCCGTGGTCTTGTCGAAGTAGACGCCGGGAGAACGGACGATCTGGGAGACGATAACGCGCTCGGCGCCGTTGATGACAAAGGTGCCGCCGGGGGTCATGATCGGGAAATCGCCCATAAAGATGACCTGCTCCTTGATCTCCTCGGTCTCCTTGTTGCGCAGACGAACACGGACCTTGAGCGGAGCGGCATATGTGGCGTCACGCGCCTTGCACTCTTCCTCGGTATACTTGGGCTTCTCGTCCATCGAATAGTCGATGAAGCTCAGTTCCAGATTGCCGGAGTAGTCGGTAACGGCGTCGGTCTCCTTAAAGACCTCGCGCAGACCCGTCTCCAGGAACCACTTGTAGGAGCTCTTCTGGATCTCCAAAAGGTTTGGCATGTCCATGATCTCCTTGGTGCGGGCAAAGCTCTTCCTCAAAGTTTTGCCATAGAGAACATCAGTTGGCATTGGCGCACTCTCCTTAAACGTAATTGCGAACACCCGGGCTTGTTGTTAAAATTTATCGGCCCGGTGTTGATAAAGCGGACACAGTGTGCTATACTCTGAAGCGTAGATAGTGGGTCAATATGACCCCTCCCCTTACAGACATAGCAAGTTATTCTACCATTGCCGTCTGTTCTTTGTCAAGGGGCATTTTTCTGTTTTTGTCGGGGGCTCCCCGGCTTTTTTGTTTTTTCGGAGGGTTTGAAGAAATGGGGTTTGCGGTATATCTGCTGCTGGCGCTCGAGGCGCTTTTTGCGCTGCTGCTTTTAAAGTGGGCCGGCTGTCTGAAAAGTAGCCGCGGATGGGTGATTTCCGTTCTGCTCATCCTGCTGGCCTTTGCCATAAGGGCATATGTTTTTGACTATGAGACGCTCGACTACCGCGACTTTCTAACCAAGTGGGTCGATTATTTTCGGCAAAACGGTCACTTCGCCGCCCTTCGCAACAGCGTAGGAAACTATAATATTCCTTATCTGTATTTCCTAGCGTTCTTCTCCCTGTCCTCCATTCGGGATCTGTATCTCATCAAGCTGCTCTCCACCTTTTTCGATGTTATTCTCGCCTGGTCGTCGATGATGCTGCTCGGCCGCTTCACGCGACGCGAAGGCGTGCGCCTCGCCTGCTTCTTCACGGTGCTTTTCCTGCCTACCGTTTTCCTCAACAGCGCCGTTTGGGCCCAGTGTGACAGCACCTATGCCGCTATGCTCGTGCTCGCGCTCTATCTGGCGCTGGATGAAAAGCCTTCCCTGTCCATGCTCTGCGCCGCGGCGGCGTTTGGCTTCAAGCTGCAGGCCGTGTTCGTTCTGCCTGTCTTTGCCGTTCTCTGGATGGCAAAGAAATTCCGCTGGTATCATTTTCTGCTCTTCCCCGCCGGGTACATCGCGCTTGTCCTCCCCGCTGTCTTGCTCGGGCGTCCTTTCTGGGATACGGTCACGCTCTATTTCTCTCAGACTGGCAGCATAGGCAGCGCGCTGAACTATAATTCTTCCTCTGTCTTTGCCTTCTTCCGCCATGTTCAGGATCCCGCTCTCGCCTCCAAAGCTGGGATCATCGGCGCCTTTGTCTACATGCTTGCGATCCTGCTCGTCTGCTTTTTTGGCCGCAAACGCCTCAATGACCGCGCGATCCTCGGAGCCGCCGTTCTCTTTGCCGTCGGCATCCCCTTCCTGCTCCCCCACATGCACGACCGGTATTTCTATTGTGCCGACATCCTCACGCTTGTTCTGGCCTTTGCCTCGTGGCGCTGCGCGCTCGCCGCACCGCTGACGCAGTTTGCCTCGCTCCTCGGCTATCACGCCTATTTGAAGATGCGTTTCCTGCTGCCGATGCGCTACGGTGCGATGGCGCTCCTCGCCGTTCTTGTGATTGCCGTGGGCTATTTTTCCTTTTCGCTGTTTGACGACTCCGATGCGAAAACCGCCTCACCTCAGCGAAAGAAAAAAACTGCTTGACAAAAGAGTAAAATCTGCTATAATACCCCTTGCCTTAAATGCGGCGCCGCCACAGGGTGCATCGGTCTTTCAATGCAGACACAGCACCGGCGGAGATTTGCGAGAGTGCTGGAATAGGTAGACAGGCACGTTTGAGGGGCGTGTGTCAACCGACGTGTGAGCAAAAAAAGCCTGTCACTATGTGACAGGCTTTTTTCATATTCTCTTGTTTTCTCTTTGAGAATTTAGTTGTGGAGGTCTTGCCGATATGATGAAAACCGGGAGGAAAAAACGATCTGATTCTATTCTGCTTCTTGTCATATGTCTTACCTTTATGCTTTTTCCTTTTATGTTTTATGCTTTCATTACACTCAACCCTATCGAAGCCTTTGCTCTCGACAGTTCAGGGCGAATATTTATCGGACAAAAGCCGACAGTCGGATCACAAATTCAAGTTTTCAATGAAACTCAGTTCCTCTATTCTTTTAAAAATGTGACAGAGCGCGGCTACAAAATGACGATCCAAAACGATGAGCTCCTTATTTATACCGGATCTTCGCTATACCATTTAGATCTTAACGGAAATGTACTTGAAAAAGAAAACCGTCACCCTATCACAAAAAATTGGGGAAGGACTTTTTTGGATAGTGAGGGCAACACCTATTATCTAAAGACCTTTGGACGAGATAAAATTATTAGGAACAACCAAGAGATCATTTTCCAGCAATCGAAACATGATTGGATCATCTCCTTATTCTTTATTATCAGCTTCCCCCTTGAGTTTTTTTTAATTATCTTCTTGCTTGATCTCACCGGTGTGTTCAAGTCGGGATATCATTCAAAATAAAGAAGAAAGATTTATCTTTTCTTTTCATTGTTTATTATCCTGAAAAATGCTATATTGGGTTTACTACAAACAGATAACAGGAGGCGTCAGCTATGGCCAAATACAATTCACTCGTCCCCGGCGTTGAGATCGAGAATGTCGCGGAGGATTTCAAAAACGCGCTGAAGATCGAGCAGTACCGTCTCGGCAGGAAGGCGCTCTACTTCCCCGCCGGGCTTCGGTGGGCCTATCTCCCCCTCTCCGCGATCGAGAGCGTGGAGGGCACGCACCGCAGCGTGACCGCGGGGCACTGCGTCACTGTGACGGAGCACAAGCCCGCCGTCGAGTTCAAGACTGCGGCCGGCTCTTTCCAGTTCAACCTTGAAAAGCCCGCCAACATGCAAAAGGTCCTTGACGCGATCGGAAAATAAAAAGTTATCACAGAAAAAAGGCCGACCCAAAAGGGCGCGCAGATTAGGGAGACGACAGGTTTTGAACGGACCTTTTCCGCCCATACTTCACAGAAAAAACCGGAAATACGTCAAGTATTCCCGG
>ONSW01000049.1 GCA_900320595.1 uncultured Eubacteriales bacterium
ACGGTGAAGGAGTAGGTGTTGGTGCCGTCGGTGAGGTAGAAGTACAGATCGTCGCCCTCAGCGCCGGAGCCGTCCCAGTTGAACAGGAAGGGGGCGCCGGCGTCATTGGCGGGCGCGACCGTCAGGCCCTTGACCGCGATAAAGGTGTTCTGCTCCTTGATCAGATCGTCCGTGCCGAGCAGCGCGGTGACGTCCTTGGCCTCGGCCACATAGCTGCCGGGCAGGATCTCAAACGTGGAGTCGATGATCTCGACCTCGCCGGCCCACTCGGCCTTATAGCCGGTAACCTTGATCTTCGTGCCGGGAACGAGCTTGTTATAGTCTTCCTGGCTGCACGGCATGTTGTACAGGAAGTAGCCGCCGTCCTTGTCCTGTGTATAGAACGAAGCGACGCCGACGCCGTCCTTTTCCCACCAGCCCTGCTTTGCCTGGACAAAGGTCTCGACCGTGACGGCGGTGTCGACATCGGCAGCCTGGTATTCCGCGGCGGTCATGACGCCCTCGCCCTTGGCGAAGATATCGGTCTCGGCCTTTTTGCCGCAGGCGGCCAGGCAGAGGACCATCGTGAGAACGAGAAGCAATGCGATAAACTTTTTCATTTTGATCTCCTCTTGTCAAGTTTTTTCAGGTTTGATCCCTTTCGGGCTACTCTTTTATTATAGCATCGCGCGGGTAAAAGTCAAGAAAGCGGAAGTCCGCGCCGCCCCCGGCGGTCAGTGTTTTTTCCGTTTATTTTTTAACAGCTCCTTCCCCGCATAGAGTGCGATCCCGACCCAGGCCGCGCCGAGCGCGGCGAGCAGCGCCCGCGCCTCTCCCGGCAGCGGGCCGAGAGTGGAACCATCGGTGGCGGTGACGCTGCGCTGGTCAAGACGATAGAGCGAGGTGACGCTCTTGAACAGCTCGTCAAAATACCCCTCGTCCACCGTTTCGCCGCGGCGGACGGACTTTGCGACCTCCTCGATCAGCTGCCCCGCCGCGTTGCGAAGCGAGGTCGAGCCGTTGAACACCGGGGTGGTAAAGGTCTTGTCCGTGTTTTCGAGGAGCAGCCTGGAGGCCTCGATCTTCACGTCGTAATACAGGGAGTTGTCCTCGCCCGCGCGGGAGAGATAATCGCGGTATTCCGCGCTCTCGTGCGCCTTGGACGTGACGGGGAGATAGCCCTCGGTCTCGGAGTAGGCGATCTGCACCTCGTTGGTCAGCAGATACTGCGTGAACAGCCACGAGGCCAGCACCTCCTGCGGATCGCGCTTGTTGAACACGCAGACCGACGGCCCCTGCGAGATCATCCGGGGATGGTCGGGGTCGAACTGCGGCACGGCGCGCACGGCCGTCTCAAACGGGACGACCTTGTCCGCGCTGATGTCCAGCAGCGGCGCGTTGCTGCCCATCCAGGTCGCGCCGGCCGTGGAGTCGACGGCAAAGAGACACTGTCCGGCGTTGAAGAAGTTGCCGGGATAGCTGGAAATCTTGAAGGTGGAGAACGCGCGGGACGCGGCATGCTCCGCCACCGTGCGGAGGATCGCGCGGGTGTCGTCGTTGAAGATCAGGATGTTGCCCTCTTCGTCCGAATAGCCCGCACCCTCCTGGCGCAGCATCTGGATCATCATGTTGTCGGTGGACTTGTAGATGAAGGGGATCATGACCTTCTGGCCGTTGACGGCAAAGGTCCCGTCGGCGTTCTTTTTCATCGCCTGCTCGGAGACGTCCCACACGAAGTCCCAGGTCAGCACCTCCGGCACCTCATAGCCCATCTGCTCGAGCATCGTTTTGTTGATGTAGCAGGCCTCGGTCGAGCGCATGAAGGGCAGCGCGTAGGTCGTGCCGCCGATGGCGCACTCCGAGAGGAACTGGGGGATGATCTCGTCCTTTGTCGGGCCGTCAAAGCGCAGCTCGCTGCCGCCAAGCCCGTACTTCGCGTCGGCAAAGACCGCGTCGAGCGGCACGACGCTGTTCGTGCCGGTCATATAGGTCGCGATATGGTCGGGATAGGTGATGCAGACGTTGGGCGTGGTGCCGGTGGAAATGTTCGTGATAACGTCGTTGTAGATCTTGCCGTAGTCGGTGTACAGGCGCATGCTGACGTGGATGTTGGGATAGAGCGCCTCGAAATCCGCGATGGCCTTCTGGTAGATCTCGGTCTGGGTCTTGTTGGTGTCGTTTTTGGCCCAGAAGCTGATCTCATAGCTGCGGGAGGTGTCAAAGCTCTCCGGCATGGCAAAATCGTCATAGCCGCGCGAGCCGTGGCAGGCTGTGAGCGGCAGCAGGCACAGCGCGCACAGCAGCGCGCAGAGGATGCGTTTCCCTCGTTTCATCCCTTGGTGCCTCCTCTCGAAACGCCGGCCATGATTTTCTTGCGGAAGAGCAGGAACAGCACGATCAGCGGCACCGAGATCACGACCACCGCCGCCATCATGGCGGGGATGTTCTCGCGGCCGAAGCCGTTTTCGCGGATCGACTGGATGCCGTTGGAGACGAGAAAATAATTCGTATCGTCGGTGATCAGGCGCGGCCAGACGAAGCTGTTCCAGCACTCGATCACCTTGAGGATCGTGACGGTGATGATCGTCGGGCGGCAGATCGGGATCATCACGCGCGTGAGATAGTGAAAATCGCTGGTGCCGTCTACCTTGGCCGCGCGGTAGAGCTCGTCGGGGATCTGCTCGAAATTCTCCTTGAGCAGATAGATATAGAAAACCGACGTGACCGACGGCAGGATAAGACCGGTGAAGGTGTTGCGCAGCCCGGCGTTCGTAATGGTCTGGAAGTTTGTGATGACGACGAGCTCGCTCGGGATCATCATCAGCGCGAGGAAGAACGTGAACACCAGATCCTTGCCGCGGAATTCAAGCCGCGAAAAGGCGAAGGCCGCGAGCACCGTCACGACGAGCATCACCCCCGTCGTGACGAGTGTGAAGATCACGGTGTTGAGGAAATACTTGCCCAGCGGCACCGCGGTAAAGGCCTCGGCATAGTTCTCCATCGTCGGGCTCGGGGTGAAAAAGCGCGGGATGTACTCGCTGTTGTACGCGCCGTAGCTCTTGACGGAGGTCAGCACCATCCAGTAAAACGGGAAGAGCACGAGGATCGCCCACACGGCGAGGAAGAGATAGACAAGCGCTTTGCCGACGCGCGCGCGCGTCCGGCTGCGGTCGATGTTTTCCATCTTCTCTCCTCCCCTCTCAGACGTAATAGACGTGCTTGCGGCTGACAAGCAGGTTGATGCAGGTGATCGTCAGCACGATCGCGAAGAGGATGATCGCCGCGGCCGAGGCATAGGACGGCCAGCCGCCGCCGTTGCCGTAGAGCATGTCGTAGACATAGCCCACGATCGTGTTCATGCCGGCGGCGTTGAGGTCGGTGCCGAAGATGGCGACGGCGTCGCTGTAGGCCTTGAACGCGCCGATAAAGCCGGTGATGATGAGATAGAACAGCTGCGGGGAGATCATCGGCAGCGTGATGCGCGTGAAGACGCGCCATTTCGGCGTGGCGTCGAGGCGCGCGGCGTTGTAAAAGTCCTGGCGGACGGAGGCGAGCGCGCTGGTCAGGATCAGGATCTTGAAGGGCATGACGACCCAGACCGTGTAAAAGCACAGCACGAACATCTTGGCCCAGTACGGTCCCTCGATAAAGTCGACGGACGGCGAGCCGAAGAAGTTGATCACCAGGTTGACGAGACCGTCGGTATAGGCGGTCTTTTTAAACAGGATCATGAACACAAGACCGACAGCCAGCGTGTTCGTGACATAGGGCAGGAAATAGATCGTCTGGAACAGCTCGCGCAGCTTTTTGATCGAGCCGAGCGCGACCGAGATCAGCAGCGCCAGTCCCGTCGAGAGCGGCACCGTGATGATGACGAGCAGGAAGGTGTTTTTCAGCGCCTGGAGGAAATACTCGTCGCGCAGGACATAGGCATAGTTGTACGCGCCGACGCCGAAAAAGCTTTGGGAGGCGGAATTGTAGCCCTCCTCAAAGGAATAGACGAACACGTCGACAAGCGGATAGACCATGAACGCGCCGAGGAACAAAATGGCCGGCAGCAGATAGAGCCAGCCCTTGAAGCCGTATTTCTTCATCGCTTTTCCCTCAAAGCGCCTTCGCGCCGTCAAAGCGGATGCGCTCGCCGCTCTCCGGGTCGAAGAGATGGACCTTCGATTCCTTCAGATAGAAGCGCACCTCGTCCCCGCCGACGCTCTCGGCATACTCCGCGCCGATGACCGCGCGGATCGATCCGCTTGTGCAGGCCTCGCTCGTCGCGACGATCGTCGTGTCGCGGCCCATGACCTCGACGCCGACAAGCGCGCAGCGCATCGGCGCGTCGTCGCGCACGCGGAAGGCCTCCGGCCGGATGCCGACGGTGACGGCTCTGTCGGAAACGCCCGTGAGCTCCATCACCGCGTCGCCGGCGATATACAGCTTTCCGCCTCTGACCTCGCCGTCAAAGACATTGATCGGCGGCGTGCCGAGGAATTTGGCCACGAACAGGTTGTCCGGGTCGTTATAGACCTCCTGGGGTCTGCCCTGCTGCTGCAGGACGCCCTCCTTCATCACGACGATCACGTCGGAGATGCTCATGGCCTCCTCCTGGTCGTGCGTGACGAACACGGTCGTGACGCCGGTCTCGCGCTGGATGCGGCGGATCTCCTCGCGGGTCTGCAGACGCAGGCGCGCGTCGAGGTTCGACAGCGGCTCGTCGAGCAGGAGCACGCGCGGCGTTTTGACCAGGGCGCGCGCGATCGCCACGCGCTGCTGCTGGCCGCCGGACATCTCGCTGGGCTTGCGCTCGAGCAGCTGCTCGATCTGGACGAGCTTCGCCGCGGCGAGCATCTTTTCCTCCATGGCCTCCTTGCTCAGCTTGGCCTCGCCGCGCAGATTCTGCAGCGGGAAGAGGATGTTCTGGCGCACGGTCAGGTGCGGATACAGGGCGTAATTCTGGAAGACCAGACCGACGCCGCGCTTTTCGGGCGGCAGCGCGGTCACGTCGTCGTCGCCGAAATAGATTTTGCCGGCGGTCGGCGTTTCAAGGCCGCAGATGAGATTGAGCGCGGTGCTCTTGCCGCAGCCGGAGGGGCCGAGCAGGCCGACGAGCTTCCCGTCCGGGATCTCGAAGGACATGTCGTTTACGGCGATGACCTCGCTCTTATCCTTTTTGTTGCGGCTGGGAAATTTCTTGGTGAGGTGCTCCAATACGACTTTCATACGGCATACCACCTGAAAAATAGGATAAATTCAGTTTAATCAAAGCCGCCGGGATTGTCAACGATTCGTAACAGATGGGCAAAAGTTTCACAATGGCGATCGGGTCATCCGCGGTTGACAAGCTGCCGCGCGGCCGCTATTCTTGTTGTGGCGGGAGGTGAAGGGATATGCGCCGCTTTCTTGACAAACATATCGTGCTGCTTACGCTCATCCCCGTGCTGGCAGTCATGATCATGATTTTTCGCTTCTCCTCGCAAACCGGCGAGGAGTCCGGCGCGCTGAGCGACCGGATCACAGTGTTCGTGATCTCTGCCGTCCGCCCCGATTATGATGCTCTCGACGCGGCCGGGCAGGCGCTGGTCTTTGGTCGGGTCTCGCACCTTGTCCGCAAGGCCGCGCACTTTTCCGAATTTGCGGCGCTCGGGTTTTTCCTGCTCGGGCATTTCCGCGCGCTTGGCTGCAAAACCGCGCTGCGGCGGCCCGCCCTTTGGGCTCTTGCGGTCGGCGTTTTGTACGCCGTTTCCGACGAGTTCCACCAGGGCTTTGTCGGCGGGCGCAGCCCCGGGCTCGTCGACGTGGCGATCGACAGCGCGGGCGTTTGCTGCGGCATCCTTGTCATGGCGCTGCTCCTCGCCCTGCTCCTCAGGCGAAAAGATAAAACCGCATAAAATATAAAATGACAAAAGCCCGAAGGGAAATCCCTTCGGGCTTTTGATTTGCTTGAAAAGATCGTTTCGATCAGACCAGCTCGATGACGGCCATCTCGGCTGCATCGCCGCGGCGGGTGCCGATGCGGGTGATGCGGGTGTAGCCGCCGCTGCGCTCGGCATATTTGCCGGCCAGCTCGTCCTTGACCTTCTTCGCCACGTCTTCACGGGTGATGAAGGTAAGCATCTGACGGTAGGACGCGAGGTCCGCCGCCTTGCCGAGGGTGATCATCTTCTCGGCGAGAGGAGCGATCTCCTTCGCGCGGGTGACGGTGGTCTCCATCCGGCCTTTATCGAGAAAATCGGTGACCTGCTGACGGAGCATCGCCATGCGCTGATCAGTCGGCTTGCCGAGCTTTCTAGTTCCGGGCATAATAGCATTTCCTCCTTCTTACTGGTTGTCCTCGCTTGCCAGCGAAAGACCCATCATGGTGAGCTTGTGCTCGACCTCTTCGAGGGACTTGCGGCCGAGGTTGCGGACCTTGATCATCTCGTCCTGCGTCTTGCTGACCAGGTCCTCGACAGTATTGATGTTAGCGCGCTTGAGACAGTTGAAGCTTCTCACGGACAGATCCAGCTCTTCGATGGACATCTTGAGCATGGTGTCGGGCTCCTTCTCAACGTGGTCGACAACGATGGAGTTCATGCCGGCCGTGTCGGACAGGTCGGTGAAAAGCGTGAAGTGGTCGCAAAGGATCTTGGCACCGAGCGAGACGGCGTCGCGCGCGGTCATCGTCTTGTCCGTCCAAACCTCGAGCGTCAGCTTGTCAAAGTCGGTCTGGTTGCCCACGCGGGTGTTCTCGACCGTGTAATTGACCTTCAGCACCGGGGTGTAGATGGAGTCGACGGGGATCGTGCCGATCGGCATCTGCGCGTTTTTGTTCTTCTCGGCAGAGACATAGCCGCGGCCGTGGTCGAGGACGAGCTCCATGTTCAGAGCGCCGTCGGGACCGAGCGTGGCGATGGGCTGCTCGGGGTTAAGGATCTCCACCTCGGCGTCCGCCTTGATGTCGCCGGCGGTGACAACGCCCTCGCCGGAGGCCTCGATGTAGACGGTCTTGGGCTCGGTGCTGTGGAGACGGGCGATGATGCTCTTGACATTCAGAACGATCTCCGTCACGTCTTCCTTGACGCCGGGGATGGTGGAAAACTCGTGCTGCACGCCGGCGATCTTGATGCTGGTGCATGCGGTGCCGGGCAGCGAAGAGAGAAGAACCCTGCGAAGAGAGTTACCAAGCGTCGTGCCGTAGCCGCGCTCCAGAGGCTCAACGATATACTTGCCGTAAGAGCTGTCTGTGGGAGTTTCGATACACTCGATACGCGGCTTCTTAATTTCAATCATAAAGTTTTAGTACCCTCCTTATCAAGTATGCGCCGTATGGCGCCTGCAGTGGTTGGATCTAACTGAGGGTGTCCTTATTACTTGGAGTACAACTCGACGATCAGATGCTCTTCGATGGGCAGATCGATGTCGTCCCTTGCCGGGACTGCGACTACCTTGCCAGCAAAGCTGTTTGCATCGTACTCAAGCCACTTGGGGGCGGGGCGGAATGCGTTAGCCTCAATGTTGGACTTGATCTTTTCGATACCGCGGCTGCTCTCCTTGAGGGCGATGACCATGCCCGGCTTCACCTGGTAGCTGGGGATGTTGACCTTGCGGCCGTTGACGGTGAAGTGGCCGTGGCTGACGAGCTGACGCGCCTCGGCGCGGCTCATCGCAAAGCCCAGACGGTAGACGACGTTGTCAAGGCGGCTCTCGAGGATCGCGAGAAGGTTCTCGCCGGTCTGGCCCTGACGGCGCTCGGCCATCTCAAAGTAGCTGCGGAACTGGCTCTCGAGCACGCCGTAGAAGCGCTTGGCCTTCTGCTTCTCACGAAGCTGCTGGCCGTACTCGGAGTTCTTGCTGCGGCCCTGGCCGTGCTGGCCGGGCGCGAACGCGCGGTTGTTCATCGCGCACTTGTCGGTGTAGCAGCGGTCGCCCTTAAGGAAGAGCTTCTGACCTTCTCTGCGGCACTGACGGCATACTGCTTCCGTATATCTTGCCATTTTCAGTTACCTCCCTTATTAGACGCGACGACGCTTCGGAGGACGGCAGCCGTTGTGCGGGATGGGGGTGACGTCCTTGATCATCGTGACTTCAAGACCTGCGGTCTGCAGCGCGCGGATAGCGGCTTCACGACCCGAGCCGGGGCCCTTGACGAAGACCTCGACGGTCTTCAGGCCATGCTCCATGGCTGCCTTTGCGGCAGTCTCGGCCGCGGTCTGCGCGGCGAAGGGGGTGGACTTTTTGCTGCCACGGAAGCCGAGACCGCCCGCGGACGCCCAGGAAATGGCGTTGCCCTGCGTGTCGGTGATGGTGACCATGGTGTTGTTGAAGGAAGAGCTGATATGAACCTGGCCCTTTTCAATGTTCTTGCGCTCGCGACGGCGCGTTCTGACGACTTTCTTCTTGTTATTGGCTGCTGCCATGACTCATATCCCTCCTTACTTCTTCTTATTGGCGATGGTGCGTTTCGGGCCCTTGCGGGTACGGGCGTTGGTCTTGCTTCTCTGTCCGCGGACAGGCAGACCACGACGGTGACGCTGGCCGCGATAGCAGCCGATCTCGGTGAGGCGCTTGATGTCCAGCGCGGTCTGGCGGCGCAGGTCGCCCTCAACGATATAGTTGTGGTCGATGCACTCACGCAGCTTGCTCTCTTCCTCGTCGGTGAGGTCCTTGACTCTTGTGTCGGGGTTGATCCCGGTCATTTCCAGGATCTTCTTTGCGCTGGTTCTGCCGATACCGTAGACGTAAGTGAGACCAATTTCGATTCTCTTGTCCTTGGGCAGGTCAACGCCGGCTATACGTGCCATATTGTTCTATCATCCTTTCGAATAATGGATTGCGCATTTCCTTTAACCGGAAACTTGTTCCCGCCGGAGGGAGTCTCCGGCCAATGCGCTGTTTTTTATAAGGACAGGTTTTCGTAGTAAACCTTGTCTTACTGAATTTGTTCGGAGCGGCGGCTCCTGAGGGTAAACGATGATTCGTGCGGTGAGTGCGAGTTGCGAGAGAATTTGTGTTCCGGCGATGACACTTTTTCGCAGATGTACTTTGTGTACTTCAAGAAAACGTGGTGAAGCCGGGGCGCAAATTGTCCGCAAGGCGCCCGAAACCGTATGGATCAGCGTTTGCCTAATTAACCCTGGCGCTGCTTGTGCTTCGGGTTCTCGCAGATGACCATGACTTTGCCCTTGCGCTTGATGATCTTGCACTTCTCGCACATAGGCTTCACGGAAGGTCTGACTTTCATTGGTTTGTACCTCCTACTTGGTTCTCCATGTGATCCTGCCCCGTGTGACGTCGTACGGAGACATCTGCACCGTGACCTTGTCGCCGGGAAGGATCCTGATAAAGTTCATCCGGAGCTTGCCGGATATGTGCGCCAAAATAATGTGGCCGTTGCCGATATCCACCTTGAACATGGTGTTGGGGAGCGACTCCACCACCGTGCCTTCCAGTTCGATTACATCGTCTTTGTTTGCCAAATCAAATTTCCTCCATTCAGATGTCGTCCGCCATGGTGAGGATCTCGGGCTCACCGTCGGTGATCAGGATCGTGTTTTCATAGTGCGCTGAGAGCGAGTGATCCGCCGTGACGACCGTCCAGCCGTCATTTAAGATCCTGACCCGCCAGTCTCCCGCGCAGACCATCGGCTCGACGCAGATGGTCATGCCCTTGAGAAGCCGGGGATTGGGCCGGCGCTCTTCGGGCCGGTAGTTGGGAACCTCGGGCGCTTCGTGCATGCCGCGGCCGATGCCGTGGCCCACGAAATCCCGCACCACGGAAAAACCGTGGCTTTCCACATAGTCCTGTACCGCCTCGCCGATGTCGTGGATGCGGTAGCCTACCTTGGCGAAGCGGATCCCTTCGAAGAAGGCCTGACGCGTGACCGCAATCAGCTTCTTCGCCTCCTCGCTGACCTCGCCGACCGCATAGGTGCCGGCGCAGTCGCCCACAAAACCCTTGTAGGTTGCGCAGAGGTCGATGGACACGATATCGCCGCTTCGAACGATCCGTTTGCCGGGGATGCCGTGAATGACCTCGTCGTTTACGGACACGCAGGTCGCTGCCGGGAAGCCTTCATAGCCGAGGCAGCTGGGCTTGGCGCCGCACTTGACGATATATTCATGGACAGCCCGGTCGATCTGCTTTGTCGTCAGTCCGTCACGGACGGCCTGGCGGCCCATCGACCGTGCGCCGGCCGTGATTTTCGCGGCCTGGCGCATGATCGGGTGATTTGATGGTAATGCTCTCTGCCATTTTCAGATCTCCAGAGCACTGCGGATGGCCGCGGTGGTCTCTTCGATGCTCGGCTGATTGTCTACGCAGACGAGCTTTCCGCGCGCTGCATAGAAGGCCTTGAGCGGCTCGGTCTCCCGGTGGAAGGTGTCGAGGCGGGCCTTTACGGTCTCGGGAGCGTCGTCCTTGCGGATCGCCAGCTCGCCGCCGCAGCAGTCGCACACGCCCTCTTCCTTCGGGGGATTGAAAACGACGTGGAAGGTCTGGCTGCAGTTCCTGCAGGTCCTGCGGCCGGACATGCGCTCGACGATCGTCTCGTCCGCGATCTCGATGGAGAGAGCGGCGTCGATCGCGATGCCCATTTTTTCCATGGCCTCGGCCTGGGGGATCGTGCGCGGCACACCGTCGAGGATGTAGCCGTTTGCACAGTCGTCCTTCGCAAGGCGCTCGGAGACGATGCCCATGATGGTGTCGTCGTCGACGAGCTTGCCCGCGTCGATCAGTGCCTTGGCCTTGAGCCCTACGGCCGTGCCCTCGCGGATCGCGGCGCGCAGGATGTTGCCGGTGGAGATGGTGGGGATACCGAGCTCGCGGCTCAGGATCTCTGCCTGAGTGCCTTTACCCGCGCCTGGGGCGCCTAAAAGGATAAGCCTCATAGCATTTCCTCCCTCATCAGGAAAGGAAGCCCTTGTAGTTGCGCATGAGCATCTGCGCCTCGATGGCACGGACAGTCTCAAGGGCAACGCCGACAACGATGATGATGGACGTGCCGCCGAGCGAGAGGCCCGTCAGCGCGGCCGCGTTGCTGAAGTGCGAGACCAGAATAGGCGTGATCGCGATGATGCCGAGATAGATCGCACCGAAGAGCGTGATCTTGTTGAGCACCTTCTGGATGAACTCGCTGGTCGGCTTGCCCGGACGGAAGCCGGGGATATAGCCGCCGTTCTTCTTGAGGTTATTTGCTACTTCGATCGGGTTAAACTGGATCGTGGAGTAGAAATACGCGAAGAAGATGATCAGCAGGAGGTAGATGATCGCGTAGGGGATTGTGTTGGTCTTCGCCCAGGCGCTGTTCTGGTGGCCGGTGAAGGCCGCAATCGTAGCGGGGATGGACGAGATGGAGGAGGCGAAGATGATGGGCATAACGCCGGACATGTTCACCTTCATCGGAAGGTGAGTGGACTGGCCGCCGTACATCTTGCGTCCGACAACACGCTTGGCATACTGGACGGGGATGCGGCGCTCGGCGTCGTTGACAAAGACGATGAGCACGATCAGCGCCAGCGCGCCGAGGAACACCAGCAGAGCCGCCCACCAGGTCAGCGAACCGTTGATCACGTTCTGGATCGTGGTGATCACGCTGTTGGGGAAGCGGGAGATGATGCTCGCAAACAGGATGATGGAGATACCGTTGCCCACGCCGAACTCGGTGATTTGCTCGCCGAGCCACATGATCAGAGCGGAGCCGGAGGTGAAGGTCAGGATGATGACGATCGCCGCCCAGACATTGTTCGCGACTTCCGAAACGATGATGCCGTTGTTTCTCATCAGCATGTAGTAGCCAAAGCCCTGCAGCAGGCCGATGGCAACCGTGGAGTAACGGGTGATCGAGGCGATCTTCTTTCTGCCTTCCTCGCCCTCATCCTTGCTCATACGCTCCAGCGCGGGGATCGCGATGCAAAGCAGCTGGATAATGATGGAGGCGTTGATGTAGGGCTGGATGGACAGCGCGAAGATCGTCGCGTTCGAGAACGAGCCGCCGGACATGGCGTCCAGCAGACCCAGAGCGGTGTTCTGCAGGTACGCGAAGTACTGCTGCAGAAGCGCCGTGTTGACAAAGGGGACAGGGATGGCGTTGCCTATACGATAAAGCAGAACGATCAGGAGCGTGAAGAGGATCTTCTTGCGGATCTCTTCGATCCTCCAGGCGTTGCGCAATGTCTGAAGCACTTAAACCACCTCTGCCTTTCCGCCGGCCGCTTCGATCTTCTGTTTCGCGGTTTCGGAGAAAGCGGCAGCCTTGACAGTAAGATTCTTGGTCAGTTCGCCGTTGCCGAGGAACTTGACACCGTATTTGCACTTGGAAAGAATGCCTGCGTCGAGAAGGGCCTGCGCGTCAACGACAGCGCCGTCCTCGAACTTGTTGAGCACATCGACGTTCAGCGCCTCAAGGGGCTTGGCAAAGATGTTGTTGAAGCCTCTCTTGGGGATGCGGCGCGCCAGAGGCATCTGGCCGCCTTCGAATCCGATGCGGGTACCGCCGCCGCTGCGGGCCTTCTGACCCTTGTGACCGCGTCCGGCAGTCTTGCCGTTGCCGGTCGCATGGCCTCTGCCCTTGCGCTTGTCGACGTGGGTGGAGCCGGCAGCCGGAGAAAGATCGTGAATAAACATTTCTCTTAGCCCTCCTTATTCTTCTTCTACCTTCAGCAGATAGCCGATCTTGGCGATCTTGCCGCGAGTCTGGGGGTTGTCGGGCTGTACGGTCTCGTTGCCGATCTTGTGCAGGCCGAGGGAGTTGGCAGTCGCGATATGGCTGTCGAGTCTGCCGTTGAGGCTCTTGACGAGCTTGATTTTCAGATTAGCCATGGTGCGTCCTCCTTAACCCTGAATCTCTTCAGGAGTCTTGCCTCTGACAGCGGCGACCTGGGAGGCGTCGCGCAGGGACTTGAGGCCCTCCATCGTCGCAGCCACGACGTTGGCGGGGTTGTTGGTACGCAGGCACTTGGTACGGATGTTCTTGATGCCTGCCGCTTCGACGACCGCACGAACCGCGCCGCCGGCGATAACGCCGGTGCCTTCGGGGGCGGGCTTGAGCAGAACGCGGCCGGCGCCGAACTCGCCGATGACCTCGTGGGGAATGGTCGTGCCCTGCAGGGTGACGGTGGTGATGTTCTTCTTGGCATCCTCAAGGCCCTTGCGGATCGCCTCGGAAACCTCGCTCGCCTTGCCCATGCCGAAGCCGACGCGGCCCTTGCCGTCGCCGACAACGCAAAGAGCGGAGAACTTGGCCACGCGGCCGCCCTTAACGGTCTTGCTGACGCGGTTGAGGGAAACTACCTTCTCGACGAACTCGGACGGAGCCTCGTCTCTGCGACGGTCTCTTCTGTCATTGTTGTAAGCCATGATTCGTTATCCCCCTTCCTTAGAACTTCAGGCCGCCCTCACGGGCGCCCTCTGCCAGAGCCTTGACGCGACCGTGGTAAATGTAACCGCCGCGGTCGAACACGACTTCTTCAATGCCGGCCTTGAGCGCACGCTCAGCGACCGTCTGGCCGATCTTCTTGGCGGCGTCGCAGTTGCTGCCGCCCTCAAAGCCCTTCTCGACGGAGGAGGCGGAGACCAGGGTCTTGCCGGCTACGTCGTCGATGATCTGGGCATAGATGTTGCTTTCGCTGCGGAAAACGCAAAGGCGCGGTCTCTCGGCGGTGCCGGAGATCTTGCCGCGAACGCGATTGTGGCGCTTGATGCGCTGTCCTCTGGTATCAGGTCTTTTAATCATTCAGCTCACGCCTCCCTTACTTTGCACCGGTCTTGCCTTCTTTGCGGCGGATCGTCTCGTAGTCATACTTGATGCCCTTGCCCTTGTACGGCTCGGGAGGTCTCTTACCACGGACTTCTGCGGCAAACTGGCCGACCTTCTGCTTGTCGACGCCCTTGATGACGATGTGGTTGGCATCGGGAACGTCGATCTTGATGTCCTCAGTTTCGGGGACGATGATCTGATGGGAGTAACCGAGGTTCATAACCAGGTTGGTGCCTTCCTTGGCGGCACGGTAACCGACGCCGTTGATCTCGAGCTTCTTCTCAAAGCCCTCGGTCACGCCGACGACCATGTTGTGGATCAGGCTTCTGGTCAGACCGTGGAGAGAGCGGTTCTCCTTGGTGTCGTCGGGGCGCTTGACGTGCAGAACGCCGGCGTCATCGCGCTCGATCTGCATGTTGGCCGGGACGGACTGGGTGATGGAGCCCTTCGGGCCCTTGACGGTGATGCGGTTGTTCTCTTCGACGGTGACCTCAACGCCGGCGGGAACAGTGATGGGTTCTCTTCCGATTCTAGACATTTCCTTACTCCTCCTTACCAAACGAACGCAAGGACTTCGCCGCCAACATGCTCTTTGCGAGCCTGCTTGTCGGTCATAACGCCCTTGGAGGTGGAGATGATGGCGATGCCCAGGCCCTTCAGCACGCGGGGCAGCTCGTCGGCGCCGGCGTATACACGCAGGCCGGGCTTGCTGACGCGGCGAAGACCGGAGATGGCCTTTTCCTTGCCGGGGAGATACTTGAGAGTAATGCGAATGACGCCCTGGGTGCCGTCATCAATAACCTGATAGTTCTTGATGTAGCCTTCGTTCAGAAGAATCTCCGCAATGGACTTCTTCATCTTCGAAGCCGGGACGTCAACGGTTTCATGCTTCGCGCTGCCGGCGTTGCGGATGCGGGTCAGCATGTCTGCAATGGGATCGGTGATCTGCATGGATTTTTATCCTCCTAATTTAGAGTTACCGCTCATTTAAGCGGTCAGTAGCGGCGAGGTTCCATGCCAATGCATGATTGGCCACGGCCTTTCGCCGTTCTTTGCCCTTGCGGGCTATTTTCTTTGCGGAGGGAGAGGGAGCTCTCCCTCCGATCAAAGCGATTTGGTTGCGCCGTTCTTCACAGCGCGCTGATTTTGTGCAAGACAATCTCGAGGAGGCGACGCTGTATCGTTTATACTGCGAGCCGACGAGAGGCCGTATTGCGCGAAATCAGAAAGAAGCTTTCCGCACGCCGGGGATCTCGCCCTTGTAAGCCAGCTCGCGGAAGCAGATACGGCAGATGCCGTAGTTGCGCAGATACGCGTGCGGGCGGCCGCAGATCTTGCAGCGGTTGTACTTGCGGGTGGAGAACTTGGCAGGAGCCTGCTGCTTGAGAATCATCGATTTCTTAGCCATTTTTTACTCCTCCTCAGTTCATGAACGGAGCGCCCATGAGCTTCAAGAGCTCGCGAGCCTCTTCGTCGGTCTTCGCGGTCGTGGTGATCGCGATGTTCATACCACGGAGCTTTTCGATCTTGTCGTACTCGATCTCCGGGAAGATGATCTGTTCCTTCAGACCGAGGCTGTAGTTGCCGCGGCCGTCGAAGGCGTCGGCGCTGATGCCGCGGAAGTCGCGGACACGGGGCAGCGCCTCCCACATACGGTCCTGACGCAGCGTGACCTTGACGCCGACCTTCATGCCCTCACGGAGCTTGAAGTTTGCGACGCTCTTGCGCGCCACGGTGGCGACGGCGTGCTGGCCGGTGATCGCGGAGATATCCTTGATAACGGCTTCGAGCGCCTTCGCGTTGTCCTTGCAGTCGCCGCAGCCGACGGAGACGACGATCTTCTCGATCTTCGGGATCTGCATGGTGGACTTGTACTGGAACTTCTCCATCAGAGCAGGAGCAACTTCCTTGAGGTACTTTTCTTTCATACGT
>ONSW01000050.1 GCA_900320595.1 uncultured Eubacteriales bacterium
CGCTTGCCGCTGCCGTTCCAGCCGGTGTTGACGAGATAGGCCTTCGCGCCGCTCATCTTCATGCGCTTGACCAGCTCATGGGCATACTTGGTCGGGTGCAGCTCCAGGAAGGCCTGACCGAAGCAGGCGGAGAAGGTGGGCGTGGGCTCGGTGATGCCGCGCTCGGTGCCCGCGAGCTTGGCGGTGAAGCCGGAGAGGAAGTAATACTGGGTCTGCTCCGGCGTCAGGATGCTGACGGGGGGCAGCACGCCGAACGCGTCGGCCGAGAGGAAGATCACGTTCTTGGCCGCAGGGCCGGAGGAGACGGGACGTACGCGCTTGACGATCTTCTCGATGTGCTCGATCGGGTAGCTCACGCGGGTGTTCTCGGTCACGCTCTTGTCGGCAAAGTCGATCTTTCCGTTTGCGTCGACGGTGACGTTCTCCAGCAGCGCGTCGCGGTGGATGGCGTTGTAGATGTCGGGCTCGGAGTCCTTGTCGAGGTTGATGACCTTGGCATAGCAGCCGCCCTCAAAGTTGAACACGCCCTCGTCGTCCCAGCCGTGCTCGTCGTCGCCGATCAGCAGACGCTTCGGGTCGGTGGACAGCGTGGTCTTGCCCGTGCCGGACAGACCAAAGAAGATCGCGGTGTTCTCGCCGTTCATGTCGGTGTTGGCCGAGCAGTGCATCGCGGCGATGCCCTTGAGCGGGAGATAGTAGTTCATCATCGAGAACATGCCCTTCTTCATCTCGCCGCCGTACCAGGTGTTGATGATGACCTGCTCACGGCTGGTGATGTTGAAGGCCACGCAGGTCTCGGAGTTGAGACCCAGCTCCTTATAGTTCTCGACCTTCGCCTTCGAGGCGGTGTAAACGATAAAGTCAGGCTCAAAGTTCTTCAGCTCTTCCTCGGTGGGCTTGATGAACATGTTGCGCACGAAGTGAGCCTGCCAGGCGACCTCCATGATGAAGCGGATCGCCATGCGGGTGTCGGCGTTGGCGCCGCAGAAGGCGTCGACGACGAACAGACGCTTGCCGGAAAGCTCCTTGACGGCGAGATCCTTGACATTCGCCCAGACTTCCTCGCTCATGGGGTGGTTGTCGTTCTTGTATTCCGGGGTGGTCCACCACACGGTGTCGCGGGAATTCTCGTCTACAACGATATACTTGTCCTTGGGGGAGCGGCCGGTGTAAATGCCGGTCATGACGTTGACGGCGTCGAGCTCGGTGAGCTTGCCGACTTCATAGCCCTCAAGACCGCTCTTCATTTCTTCCTCGAACAGAAGCTCGTAGGAGGGGTTGTAAACGATCTCGCTTGCGCCGGTGATCCCGTATTTGGTCAGATCCAGTGCCATATACAATACCTCTTTCATGAAAAATGTGAGATGCTTGGGAATGATGCGCGGTATCTCATGAATCGAGTATAACACACGGTTTTGGGAATTGCTATCATAAAGATGCGGATTTGAAAAAATTTTAACAAATTATTCTCCCCGCAGCACGCGCCAGGCTGTGATCAGGGCCTCCGTGCCGCACGCGGCGTTGGCCGGCGAGGTCGAGGGCAGGCGCATAGCCTCGATCCCGGTGAGCGGGCGGAGATGCTTTCGATAAAGCTCAAAGGCCTTGGCGCCGTTCGTATAGATCGCGCGGATCGGCGCCGCGGCGAGGATCGGTCGGGGATCGTTCGGCTCGACATTTCGGATTGTGCTGTCGGCCGAGCGGCGGATATCGCACTGCCCGACGACGTCCCACAGCGCCACGCCGTTTGCCAGCAGCAGCGCCTTTTTCTCTTCGATGCTCTGCGGCACGGGAGCGTCGAACACCGCGGCGAGCACCTGCCAGAAGCGGTTGCGCGGATGGCTGTAATAAAAATTCTCCTCGCGGGATTTCACGCTTGGCAGCGTGCCGAGCACGAGCACGCGCGAGCGCTCGTCATAGATCGGCGCAAAGCCGTGAACGACGTGTTCCCAGCCGTCCGGTTGTCTGCCTGTCATAAACGCCGTCCCCCCCTTTCCGTCCGCTTTTATCCTGCGTTTTTTTGTCGAAAAAGTCAAGCATAAATGGACAAATTATTAACGATCGGCCGCATATCTTGAAAAGAAATACCGGGAGAGGTATAATAAGCTCTACCAAATCAAGAAATCAGGAATTTGCGATGGAAATTCTGAAATATCTCTTTATTTGTGTAGGCGGCTATCTGCTCGGCTCGGTCAGCATTTCGATCATCCTCTCGCGGGCCTTCGGCGTGGATATCCGCAAAAAGGGAAGCGGCAACGCCGGGGCGACCAACATGGCGCGCTCGTTCGGCCTGCTTGCCGGCTTTGCGACGCTGGCGGGCGATTTTCTCAAGGCCGTCATCGTCATGTACGTCGGCTGGCGTCTGTGCGGAGACTGGGGGCTGATGGCGGGCGGCATGGCCTGCACGACCGGCCACTGTTTCCCGCTTTTCTATGACTTCCGCGGCGGCAAGGGGATCTCCGTCGGCGCGGCGATCGGCTTGATGATCGACTGGCGCGTGTTCGTCGGGATCATCGCGGTTTTCCTGATCGCTGCCTTCCTGTCGAAAAAGGCGTCGTTCGGCTCGCTGTGCGCGGCCGTCGCGATCGTGGCCCTTGCGCTGGTCTTTGCCGTCCCGCTGCCGAAGCTGCTCCTTGCGATCTACGCCGCCGTGCTCGCGGTCTTCCAGCACCGCGCCAATATCAAGCGCCTGTCCGAGGGCACGGAGCCGGACTTCAAGGCGGCCGACAGCAAATAGTTTTCAGCTTTCGGTTTTCAGACTTTCTTTTTTTGACACAGCGCCGGAGAGGAAACGCGTTTCCTCTCCGGTTTTCTTGCTTGCAATCCTGAGAGCGTAATGCTATCATCGAACTGTTGAAAAAACCTTTTTTTCTCGAAGAAGGAGACCTCATCCACCGCTGACGCGGTCCTCCTTCCCCGCAAGCGGGGAAGGCCATAAGGAAGGAAACCTCATCCGTCGGACAGAGTCCGACACCTTCCCCGCAAGCGGGGAAGGCTATAAGGAAGGAGACCTCATCCGTCGGACAAAGTCCGACACCTTCCCCAGAGGGGAAGGCTATAAGGAAGGAGATTGGAAATGAACGAAGAACTGCGCAGAGAGATCGACCGCTTTGCCGCGGAAAATGAACAGGCGATCTTTGCCGATATCGCAAAACTTGTCTCCGTCAACAGCGAAAACATGCCCGCCCTGCCAGGCAAGCCCTTCGGCGAGGGCCCGGCCAGGGCGCTCGACGCCGCGCTGGAGATCGCGCGCGGCATGGGGCTGCAGACGGAAAACTGCGAGGGCATGATCGGTTATGCCCAACTCGGCGAGGGCGGACGCGACTGCCGCGACTATCTCGCCACGATCACCCATCTCGACGTCGTCCCGGTGGGCGAAGGCTGGACGGCCGACCCCTTTGCCATGCGTGAGCGCGAGGGCTGGATCATCGGCCGCGGCGTGCTCGACGACAAGGGGCCGAGCGTGCTGTGCCTCTATGCGCTGAAATATCTCAAGGAGCATGACGTTCCTCTGCGCTATCCCGTCCGCGCGCTGCTCGGCGTAAACGAGGAGATCGGCATGCAGGACGTCACCTGGTATCTCGACAACTATCCCGCGCCGCTCTTCTGCTTCAGCCCCGACGCCAATTTCCCGCTGTGCAACGGCGAAAAGGGCATCTACCACGGCCGCGCCGTCGCGTCGGAGCGCTGTGAAAACATCGTGGACTTCCGCGGCGGTTTTGCGGCCAACGCCATCCCCGACAAGGCCGAGGCCTGGGTCAGGGCGGAAGGGCTGGAGAGCGCCGGGCGCGTCACGGCGGAGAAGACGCCGGATGGCCTCTGGCACCTCACGGCCACCGGCGTCGGCGGCCACGCCTCCATGCCCGAGGGCACGGTCAACGCCATCGGCGTGCTGATCGACTATCTGCTCGAGCGGGGCGTCTGCGCCGCGGGGGAGGAGGCCTTCCTGCGCTTTATGGCCAAGATCCACGCCGCGAGCGACGGCAGCGCCTGCGGCATCGCGGCCGCCGACGGCCTCTTCGAGCCGCTTACGGTCGTCTGCGGTGTGATCGGCATGGAGGACGGACGGCTGTACCAGACGATCGACAGCCGCTATCCCACGAACACAAGCGGCGAGAAGATCGCCGCGACCTTAAACGCCCTTGCCGCCGGCGCGGCCACGGTCACGGTCGAGCGCGATACGGCGCCCTTCTACATGTCCCTCGACAAGCCGGAGGTGCAGGTCTGCATCGACGCCTATAACGCGATCACCGGCGAGAACGCAAGACCCTATACGATCGGCGGCGGTACCTACGCCCGCGATTTCCCCAACGCCGTCTCCTTCGGCCCCGAGCATCCCGAGCGCCCCGCGCCCGCCTTTGCCGGTCCGATCCACGGCGTGGACGAGGCGGCCTGCAAGGACTGGCTCATCGAAGCGCTCAAGGTCTATATCCTCGCGCTGATCGAGCTGGAAAAGCTGGAGTTCTGATATGCGCATCTGGATCATCTGCAGCGGAGAGGCTGCCCTTGCCCTGCCGCCGCGCGCGGCGGCGGCAGAATACGCCGCCCTCTGTGAGAAGCGTCTCGACAGTCCCGTCGGAGAGACACAGGGGCATCCGGTCGCGGCAAACGGCCGCGGCCTGTATATAAGCCCCCGCGCCGCCGCGCGGGATACGGCCGAGAAGCTGATAGCGGACGGCATGCCGCAGGCTGAGCCCCTGCTCGACGAGATCCCCCTGCGCCCCTTCGGTGCGGGCGCGCTGCCGCTGTGGCTGTGGCGTGCTCTCGTGTGGCTGCGCGGCCTGTTCGGCCTCGCCGCAGCGGAGAGTGGGAGAGTAAGCCGCCAAAAGGCGGACGAGCTGATCAGCCGCCTCGAGAAAAGGGGAGAGGACTGCATCCTCGTTTCCCATCCGCGGCGGATCGCGGCGCTCTGCGACGCGCTGCGCGTGCGCGGCTACTGTGTCCAGCGCACGGGTCTGGGCGGCATCAAGCCCTTTGAGCAGCTGCTCCTGAGCCGCCGCGACGAGCACTGCGGCGGCTGCGCGCACAACTGTCTGCTGTCCAATCCCGGCTGCAGCATCGGCCGCGACAAGGCGGCACGCGAAAAAAAGTGACGTAAAATTTGACTTTTTGCACCCTTTGGGTATAATGAACAGGTCAAGATTAAAACTATTTCCGTACGGAAAGGAAAAATAACATGAGCGAATGCACACATGATTGCTCCACCTGCGGCGAAAACTGCGCCGAGCGTCAGGCGGACTTCCGCAAGAATCTGCACGAGGGAGCGAGCGTCAAAAAGGTCATCGCCGTCGTCAGCGGCAAGGGCGGCGTCGGCAAATCCCTCGTGACCGCTCTGCTCGCCAGCGAGATGCAGCGCCGCGGCTTCAACGCCGCCGTGCTCGACGCCGACATCACCGGCCCGTCGATCCCGCGCTCCTTCGGCGTGACGGAGCACGCCACCGGCACCAGTGAGGTGCTCTTCCCGGTCTCCACGCACACCGGCCTGCAGATCATGTCCATCAATCTGATCCTCGAGAACGAGACCGAGCCCGTCGTCTGGCGCGGCCCCGTCATCGCGGGCGCGGTGCAGCAGTTCTGGACGGACGTGCTGTGGCAGGATGTGGACTATATGTTCGTCGACATGCCTCCCGGAACGGGCGACGTCCCGCTGACGGTGTTCCAGTCGCTGCCCGTGGACGGCGTTGTCGTCGTCACCACGCCGCAGGATCTCGTCGGCATGATCGTCGCCAAGGCCGTCAACATGGCGGGGCTGATGAACAAGCCCGTCATCGGTCTGGTCGAGAACATGTCCTATTTCAAGTGCCCCGACTGCGGCAAAGAGCATGAGATCTTCGGAGAGAGCAAGGCCGAGAAAGAAGCGGCCGCCTTCGGCATCAAGACCTGGGCGCGCCTGCCGATCGACCCGGTCGTTGCGACGATGGTCGACGCGGGTGAGGTCGAATCTGTCCCCGCCGACGGGCTGAAGGCCATTGCCGACTATATCGAAAAGGAGCTTTGAGATGATCCGAGTTGCCGTCTCCTACGACAAGGGAGAGATCTTCGAGCATTTCGGCCACACCGAGATGTTCGCCATCTATGAATTCAGCGAAGAGAATCTCGACGAGAGCACCAAGCGCCTTGTCGAGACCACCGGCCTCCACGGTCACCAGGATATGGCCGACCTCCTCAAGCGCGAGGGCGTCGACGCCGTGATCTGCGGCAGCATGGGTCCCGAGGCCCACGCGGCGCTGCTCGGTTACGGCATCATCCCCGTCGCGGGGTACTGCGGCGACGCCGACACGGCGGCCCAGCTGCTCGTCATCGGCCAGCTCCCTACCTCCGACGGCGGCGGCTGCTCCGGCGGCTGCGGCGGCTGCAGCGGCTGCCACGGCGGCGACGATGGCGATGAAGGCTGCGGCTGTGGCTGCGGATGTTGATAAAAAGGGACAATCTTTCAAGATTGTCCCTTTTTTAGAAAGGGTAAAAATGAAAAGCAGGACGCGCTTTCAAATTGCTAAAATTATTTGTGCTATCTTCTTTGCAGCCGCTTATCTACTTATCATCAACTGGTGGCAAATCGGGCCCTATCTGCAGCTGCAGCGTGTCAAACTCCCTGCAGGCTCCAGTATTATAGAGAGAACGAATATACATAGAGGGGGCGGGGCGCTGCAACCCAGAATCTACGGCACGAAAACCGCGGTGTGTCCTCTCAAGTGGGATGAGGCGACCGCGTGGATCAAAGAGCATAATGACCTGAACGATTTGGGAATCAGTTTTCTTGAAAACGGCGCAATGACCTCAATGCGTGAATGGGCCTATCCAAAACCGGAAGAAGGGAAAAGCATTGTAATCTTATATTGGACAGACGGAAGCCCTCTGTCTCTGGCCGGCCCGTGGTACGGACCGGAATATGTGGTAGATGCGATCCTGCTGATTATTTTTTTGTTTGTACTGTGCGAGTGCATGATTGCAATTGAGCACAAGGAAAAAGCATTCAAGAGAAAAGCAGAGACTAAAAGAGAATAAGCCCGTCCTTCCCCGCATACCCTAGTACGGGTGATGAAATGAAAAGCGGGAAAATCAAATGGAAACAGCTTGCGATCTGTCTGGCGATACCGCTGGCGGTCGGCGCGCTTGCGGCCTTTCTCAGCCGCGGCGGGATGGAAGATTACAAGACCATGTATAAGCCGCTGCTCTCGCCGCCGGGCTGGGTCTTTCCGGTCGTGTGGACGATCCTGTATGCGATGATGGGCACAGCGAGCTATCTTGTCTATACCTCCTCCGCCTCGCCCGAGCGGATCCGCCGCGCGATGACGGCCTATGCGCTGCAGCTTGCGGCAAACTTTATCTGGCCGCTGCTGTTCTTCGTGCTGGAGATCTACCTCGTTGCGTTCATCTGGCTGATCGTGCTCTTTGCGCTCGCCCTCGTGTGCGCGCTGCGCTTCGGCTATATCGACGCGCGCGCCGGCAGACTGATGGCGCCCTACCTCGTATGGCTGTTTTTCGCGGCTTATCTCAACCTCGGCGTATACTTGTTGAATTGACTGAAATTTAAAAGCTGATTTTGTGCTGCTTTCACAAAGAGAGCGGCACATTCTTTTTTTGCCCGCCGAAAGGGACAAAAAACTATACAAAACGCTGAAAATGTCTAAACATAAAAAGTTTTTCAATCCGGTTAGCAAACGCTAACAGTTGCCTTTTCCAAACCCTGTCAAGCCCGTCAGGGGGGTCGTTTTCCTTGCATAAAAAGGGGGCGTGTGTTAAAATGTAGCTAATCTGTAATAGTATAACCATCAGTGTGTTCATTTTGCGTTTATCTCGCGAAAAAGGGGGACTGGAATATGGAGAATAAAGCCAAGATCCTTACGGTCGCAGGCAAAGGCGGCGTGGGAAAGACCTCGATCTGCGCGTGCATCGTGCGGCTCCTTGCCGAGAAATATCCCGACAAGAAGATCCTTGCGATCGACGCCGATCCCGCCGTCGGTCTGTCCGTTGCTCTTGGCGTGGACGTGAAGCTCACGCTCGACGATATTCGCCAGAGCATCGTCGACAGCGTGGAAAACGGCGACACCAAGGAGGCGCTCGAGCTCTTAAGCGAGGCGCGCTTCCGCATGTTCGACGCGCTGGTTGAGATGCCGGGCTTTGCCTTCCTTGCCATCGGCCGGCCGGAGAGCTCCGGCTGCTACTGCAAGGTGAACTCCTACCTCAAGGAGGTCATCGGCATCCTTGCCAACAGCTTTGACTATGTCGTGATCGACGGCGAGGCCGGGATCGAGCAGATCCAGCGCCGCGTCATGGAAAAGGTCACGCACCTGCTGCTCATCACGGATCAGAGCAAGAAGGGCGCCCAGGTCATCACGACGATCAAGCAGGTTGCGGACGAGCTGATCTCGTATGAAAAGATCGGCTGCATCATCAACCGCGTGACCAATCCCGAGCTGGTTGAGCTCACCGACAGCCCGGTGGAGATCCTCTCCGCCATCCCCGCGGACGACACCTTTGCCGCCAACGACATCAAGGGCAGAAGCGTCATGGAGCTTCCCGCGGATTCCGTTATGCTCAAGGGAGTGCAGGAAGCACTCCGCAAAATAGAAATTCTTTAAGAAGAGGTGTAACATTTGAAAGATCTTAAGCATCTGATCTATTTCGAAAAACTGCTTGAGAGCGCCAACAACGAGCTGGTCCAGCAGGCTCAGGCCGATGGCGGCATCTGCCTGGGCTACACCTGCTATCACGTGCCCGAGGTCCTGCTCAATGTTGACAAATGCTTCTCGGTACGTCTGCGCGCACCCAACACCGGTTCGATCGACATCGCGACCTACTACATGTCGAACTACACCTGCGAGTTCGCGCGTGCCCTGGTCGAGCGCGGCATCGAGGGCGGCTACCAGTTCCTCGACGCGATGATCGGCGTCGACGCCTGCTCCATGATGAACCGTGCGATGGAGCACTTCGAGATCCTCAAAATCAACGAAAAGCCCAACTTCTTCGTCACCCACTGCGACATCCCCTTCAAGGTCACCGACTATACGCTTGACAGCTATGAAAAGCAGATGCGCATCCATGTGCTTGACCAGCTGACGGAAAAGTTCGGCGTCGACACCTCTGACGCCGCGATCCGCGAGGCCGTCAAGGAGCACAACGAGGTCTGCTCGATCATCTCCGAGATCGGCGAAATGCGCAAGCTGGACAACCCCATCATCACGGGCTACGAATTCCATGTGATCAACCTGGTCTCCTACACCTGCCCGAAGCACCTGATCCTCCCGTATCTGCGCGAGACGCTCGAGGAGCTGAAAAAGCGCAAGCCCGACAAGAAGAGCCCCTTCCGCGCCCGCGTGGCGATCGTCGGCTCCGAGATCGACGACCCGAACCTGACCAAGCTCATCGAAGGCACCGGCGCTCTCGTCGTGTCCGACCGTTACTGCTTCGGCTCCACGCCCGGCCGCGAGGTCATCGAACTCAAGGATGATGAGGACGCGCTGCGTCAGATCTGCCTGCACGTGATGCAGCACAGCGAATGCGCCCGTTACATCGCCGACGAAAAGGTGCTCCAGCGCCGCGAGACGGCCGACCGTCTTGCCAAGGAGTTCAAGGCCGACGGCATCATCTACGAGCAGATGAAGTACTGCGACTACTGGGGCTTCGAGCGCGCGCTCGTTTCCCACATCATGCACGATGAGTACGGCTGGCCGGTCCTCTCGATCGACAGACTTTACAACAACGGCAACTCCGGCCAGCTGCGTACGCGCTGCCAGGCCTTTGTCGAATCGCTGGAGATCAAACGCATCCACAAGGAGGCAGAAAAGAATGGCTAAAAAGGAAAAGCTGGTTTACCCGAATCCGCCTGGGATCTGCTGAAAGCGACAGACTGGAAGCAGTTCGGCCAGGACCGCCTGAACGACTGCAAGGCCGACTGGGAGCGTGCCAAGGGCGAGTATGCCGACTTTATGGCGCTTGACAACGCCGGCAAGATGGACCGCATCCTCAACGGCGAGCACAGCCTGGGCCGTCTCTACCGCAAGGGCGCCATGGCCACCGTCCGCCGCGAGTGGCGCGGCGTCAAGGACACCGCCTATGACTTCTGGGAGTGGGCGCGTCTGTGGGGCATGCTGCTCGGCACCTTCTCCAAGGATCTGATCCCCGCCATGAACAGCGCGCTGTGGTATCGCTGGATGATCTCCTATTTCTGCTGCCACGGCTTCATGGATAAAAATATCCTCGGTCTGCGCGGCTCCAACCTCCGCATGAGCCACGAGCTGACCTACCAGATCTTCCGCTATGTCGCGGAGAACCTGGTCCTCCTGAGCAAGGCTGACCGCAAGAACGGCAACAGCGACGAGCTCAACCGCATGATGGTCACCTTCGACGAAATGACCATGGGCCAGATCATGGCCGGCTTCCCGGATCTGTGCGGCATCCCGCACCAGCTGCTGCCCATGTTCCTGGTCTCCGAGATCGACCAGCTGGTCTGCATCCCCTACATCGACGCGGTCGAAAGCTACGGCCTTCCCGCCGACACCTGCCCCGTCCCGTCGTCCGAATGCGGCGCTCTCGTTATCAACGCGCTGCCCGACATGGGCTCCGGCTTCATCTCCAGCTCGATGCCCTGCGACGGCTCCACGATGGCTTCGTCCTACTTTGCCCGCCGCTTCCCGAACATTCCCGTGTTCCATCTCTGCTTCCCCGTCCGTTACCTGGATGAGGAGACCGTGCAGATGGGCGCCGAAGATATCAAGGCCTGCATCAAGTGGATCGAGGAGCGTACCGGCGCGAAGTGGTCCTGGGATGCTTACTTCACCTGCATGAAGCGCTTCAACCAGGAGACCGACCTCGAGCTGAACAAGTGGGAGATCAACAAGTCTGCCCGCCCGCAGCTGATCGGACCGAGCTACGAGCTCTTCCGCAAGTGGAACTACGAGATGGACGGCGGCGGCATCGACCCGCGCGTTCTCCCCTCAATGCAGAAGGTCGACCGTATGCTCATGCGCGCCTACGAGCGCGGCGAGACGGCCTGGCCCGAGAGAAAGATGCGCTACCGTGCGATCGTCTGGTCCTGCCCGGCCCACTACTATGCCAACTTCTCCAACTGGCTGGCCAACTGCTGGGGCATCGACGTCCTCGTCGAGATGGAATCGCTCAACTTCACCAAGCACCTCGAGACCGAGGACAAGGAAGAAGCTCTGCGCGACCTGGCCCGTCTGTACGAGCGTATGGTCATGCGCCGTCACACCAACGGCGGTTACCAGAACGTCGTCGACGAGTGCTGGAAGCAGTGCGAAGACTGGAACGCCAAGCTCGTCATCATGTATCAGAACGTCGCCTGCAAGAACATGGCCACCGTACAGGGCATCCTGGACGA
>ONSW01000051.1 GCA_900320595.1 uncultured Eubacteriales bacterium
GGTATAGCCCTCGATCTTGGCTGTATGAAGTTGATTTTTCTGTAAAGTATTCATGAGGAAATCTTAGCATTATTTTTTTCATTTGACAATTCCAACGAGAAAAATAACGTATATTTTCCGGAACGAATCAGATACTAATACGGCATGAGGAGGGTTCAACATGAAGAAAATCAAATTTTGTGTTGCTGCGGTTGCTCTGTCGCTGCTTCTTAGCGGCTGCGGGATGGCACGTGACGGAATCATTGAAGAAAAGCCTGCGGAAACGCGTGAGCCGATCGAAAGTCCGTATATCACAACCACGCCTCGCCCGACTGAAAGACCTGCGGACACGCAGATGACGGGCAACGATTCCACGGAGCAAACGCCGGCTCCCAACGGGGAAACCGGGATGAACACAGGGCATTGAAAAACGGGCCGATCGGCCCGTTTTTCATTATATCCTCTTGAAATGCGCTTTTCCTTGCGGTATCATACAGAAAAATAACAAGGAGGCCGTTTTTTTATGAGTACATTACCCACCCCTGAACAGGCGAAAGAGCTGCTGATGCAGTATAACAGCGAGCCGTTTCATATCCAGCACGCCGAAACGGTTTCCAAAGTGATGGGCGAGTTCGCCAAAGAATATGACAGCGAGAACGTGGATTTCTGGCGCAGTGTCGGCATGCTTCACGATATCGACTTTGAACGCTGGCCGGAGCAGCACTGTGCCAAGGCGGACGAGTTGCTGCATGAGCTTGATCTCGACGAGGATCTCATCCACGCAGTTGTCAGCCACGGCTACGGGATCTGTTATGACGTTGAGCCGACCAAATATATGGAACAGGTCCTCTTCGCGACCGACGAACTGACCGGCCTCATCGGTGCAGTGGCGTTGATGCGCCCGACGGGGCTTTCGGATATGGAGCCGAAGTCCGTTATGAAAAAGTTTAAGGATAAAAAGTTCGCCGCGGGCTGCTCCCGCGACGTGATCCGCAGGGGCGCAGAAATGCTTGGCATGGAGCTCAATGAGCTGATCGAAAAAACGATCCGGGCCATGAGAGCAGAATGATCAGACTGTATTTGACTTTTCTCGATCGGGAGCTTCCGGAGATACCGGAGGAGCTGCTTTCATCCTATCGGGCGGAAAAGCTTGCCGGAACGAAAAACAAGACGGCGCGGCAGCAGTCGATCGGCGCGGAGCTTTTGCTGCGGCACGCTCTTTGCGACTGCGGATACCCGGTAATCGCGCCGCTCGAGTTGGAAAGAGCGGGATATGGAAAGCCTTATTTGAGAACTGGGGAGTGCTTTTTCAGCCTTTCCCACTCAAAGCAGGCTGTGCTGTGTGCCGTGTCCGATGTGGAATGCGGCGCGGACGTACAAATAATCCGTCCCGTGAACAGAGCTTTGGTCGAGCGATACTATGCGCCTACGGAAAAAGAAGCGGTTTTGTCCGCAGAAGATCCCGACGAGACTTTTACCGCGATCTGGGCCATGAAGGAGAGCTATATCAAATCCTCCGGGCTGGGGATGAGAATTCCTCTCCCGTCCTTTTCCGTGCTGGAGCCCGCACTTTCTTCGCATATTTGGTGCAAAAAGATCAATCGCTTCTTTCTCTCCGTTTACGGAGACAGGCTTAAAACGGAAGAGATCAAATTCACGCAGGTTAAAACAAGCGCGCTTCTTTTTTGAAGCGCGCTTTGCTGTTACAGCAGGTTGACCTCGCGGAGCTTTGCCTGTAAATGGGCAAGATGTTCCTCGCTCATCTCAGTCAGCGGTAGACGCAGCTTTCCGCTGTCCTGGCCGCAAAGGCGCATGGCCGTCTTGATCGGGATCGGGTTGGTTTCAATGAAGAATGCAGAAAAGAGCGCGGCGTATTTCTGATACAATGCCGCAGCGGCGGGATAATCGCCCGAAAGACAGAGCTCACAGAGCTTTGCTACAACAGGCGGGATCAGGTTGCTGGCCACCGAGATCACGCCCAGAGCGCCCATCGCCATCATCGCAACGGTGTTGTCGTCGTTGCCGCTCCAGAGATTCAGCTCATTTCCGCAGAGAGCGACGGTTTTCCCAATCAGAGAGAAGTCGCCGGAGGCTTCTTTTACACCGTTGATATGGGGATGCTGCGAAAGGATCTGATAGGTTTCGGCCGCAATGCCGATCCCGGTACGGCTCGGCACGTTATAGAGGATCATCGGGATATCCACCTGGTCTGCGACATAGGTGAAATGCTCGATGAGTCCTTTTTGCGTCGTCTTGTTGTAATACGGCGTCACCATCAGGACGCCGTCCGCCCCGACCGCTTTTGCATTCTGCGCGTTTTTCAGCGCTTTTTGTGTGTTGTTGCTGCCAATCCCGGCGATCACCTTCATCCGCCCGGCGGTGTGATTGACGGCGATTCGGACGAGCTCGTCGTGCTCCTCCTGGGACTGGACGGCGTTTTCGCCCGTTGTGCCGCAGATGACGATCGCGCTTGTGCCGCCCTCATACTGATAATCGATATTCTTTTTCAAGCGCTCATAGTCGATCCCGCTTTCGTTGAACGGCGTGATCAGCGCGGTGCAGGAGCCCTTAAACAGCGGTTCTTTCACTTTGGATCATCCTCCCATCGATCTCATGTCGGCACATCTTATTCCATAATCCTGCGAATTATGACCTCGCACGATTGAAAATGAGAAAAGCCTTTGATATAATAACGAAGCAACTGCAAATCCAGACGGAGAAATGTTTTCCATGAAAAAATCCGATTTTTATTTTGACCTTCCGGAGGAGCTGATCGCTCAGACACCGCTCGAGCGAAGAGACTCTTCCCGGCTGCTGCTCCTCGATAAAAATACCGGCGAGATTGAGCACCGCCATTTCTTTGATCTCCCGGAATACCTTCACGAGGGCGATTGCCTCGTCATGAACGATTCTCGCGTTTTACCCGCCCGGCTGCTCGGCAGCCGCGGCAGCGGCGGAAGCGTAGAGCTTGTCCTGCTGCGCGACCTAGGAGAAGGAAAGTGGGAGTGTCTCAGCCGCCCGGGCCGTAAAACGAAGCCCGGAACGGAGCTTTCGTTCGGAGAAGGCGAACTGAGCGCAACCGTGCTTGAAGTCGCGGAAGGCGGAAACCGCATCGTCCAGTTCCACTATGACGGGATCTTCCTGGAGGTGCTCGAACGGCTGGGGAAAATGCCGCTGCCGCCCTATATCAAGGCGGAGCTGAAGGACGCCGAGCGGTATCAGACCGTGTATTCACGGGAACTCGGCAGCGCCGCGGCCCCGACGGCCGGGCTGCACTTTACAAAAGAACTGCTTGACACGATCGCGGCGAAAGGCGTAAAGCTCTGCTATGTGACGCTGCATGTCGGGCTTGGAACCTTCCGTCCCGTCAAGGAGGATGAAATCGAGGATCACGAGATGCATTCCGAGTTTTGCATCATCCCCGAGGAGACCGCACGGATCGTCAATGAGACAAAGAAAAACGGCGGAAGAGTGATCGCTGTCGGCACGACCTCCTGCCGTACGCTTGAGAGCTTTGCCAATGAGGACGGAACGCTCGGGGCAACTTCCGGATGGACGGATATTTTCATCTATCCAGGCTATCGCTTCAAGTGCATCGACGCGCTCATTACCAATTTCCATCTGCCGGAGAGCACGCTGATCATGCTGGTCTCCGCGCTCGCGGGCAGAGAGCATGTCCTGAACGCATACAAGACGGCCGTAGAAGAGAAATATCGTTTCTTCTCATTCGGCGACGCGATGTTTATACACGAAGGAGAATGAGCTTGTACAGATTGAAAAAGCAAAGCGGCCACGCCCGGCGCGGAGAATTCGAGACGCCGCACGGGCTCGTCCAGACGCCTGTTTTTATGAATGTGGGGACGCAGGGCGCGATCAAGGGGGCGCTCTCGGCGCGTGATCTCAAGGAGATCGGCTGCCAGGTCGAACTTTCCAACACCTATCACCTGCATGTCAGGCCGGGCGATAAGCTGATCCGCGAACTGGGCGGACTTCATAAATTCATGACCTGGGACGGCCCGATCCTGACCGACAGCGGCGGATTTCAGATCTTTTCGCTTGCTTCTCTGCGCAAGATCAAAGAGGAGGGCGTCTACTTCAATTCGCATGTGGACGGACGCCATATCTTCATGGGGCCGGAGGAGAGCATGCGGATCCAGTCAAACCTCGGCTCGGATATCGCGATGGCCTTTGACGAATGCGTCAAGATCCCGTCTCCCAGGGAATATGTGCTGCGCTCGTGCGAGCGCACGGTCAGGTGGCTCGAACGATGCAAGGCAGCGCTTGCGGAATATAACCGGGAAGACGACGCCGTGAACCCCGGGCAGATGCTCTTCGGCATCAATCAGGGCGCTGTTTTCCATGATCTGCGCATCGAGCATATGAAGCGGATCGCGGATCTCGATCTGCCCGGCTATGCTATCGGCGGACTCGCGGTAGGGGAGACGCACCAGGAGATGTACGACACGATCGAAGCCGTGGAAGAATATATGCCCAAGGACAAGCCGCGCTATCTGATGGGCGTTGGGACGCCGGGGAATATCATCGAGGGCGTCGCAAGAGGGGTCGACTTTTTTGACTGCGTCATGCCGGCGAGAAACGGGCGTCACGGCCATCTTTTCACCTGGGACGGCATCATCAACATCAAAAACCAGAAATACGAGCATGACGACGGGCCGATTGACGCACGCTGCGGCTGTCCGGTATGCAGACGCTATTCCCGTGCTTATATCCGGCACCTCTTCAAGGCCGAGGAAATGCTGGCGATGCGTCTTGCGGTCGGACACAATCTGTATTTTTACAACGACCTTGCCGCCAGGATCCGCGAAAGCCTGGATTCCGACAGCTTTGATTCCTTCCGGCGCGAATTTTCGCAAAAACTGGACATTCGCATCTAATCATCTTGAAATCAAGAGACAAACTATGTATAATAAGTGCAGTTTGAATGGGAGGTACCTTCACTATGACCTTATTCCTTGACGCCGCTGCAACGACAGCCGGTTCCGGTGGTTTTTCCATGCTGCTCATGATCGTTATCATGTTCGCGGTCTTCTATTTCTTTGTGATCCGTCCGGAAAACAAGAAGAAGAAAAAGACCGAGGAGATGAGAAATTCCCTGTCTCTCGGCGATGAGATCATTACGATCGGCGGTATGATCGGCAAGATCGTGCAGATCACCGACGACACCATCACCTTTGAGACCGGTGAGGACAGAGTCCGCATCCAGACCAAGAAGTGGGCCATTTCCACCACGGCGAAGATGGAAGCGGAAGAGGCCAAGAAGAAATAAACTATCCGGCCGCATGAAACAGCACCCCTGCCAATATGATTTACTGTCATATCGGCAGGGGGTGTTTTTTTGTCTGAACAGGAAAGGAAAAGGGTCGATTTATCGCTGTTTGCCCGCGCGCTCGCGGCGTGGGGCATATGTGCGTTTGCGCTGCTTGCCTGCGCGTCGATCCTGTATGCCGCAGAGGGAACGAATCTTTCAACCATGGGATATGCAAGCTCGATCATCAGTTTTCTTGCCGCAGTTGCGGCAGGGAGCGCAGCGGGCTTGAAGCAAAGGAAGAAGCGTCTTTTGACGGGCATGATCAGCGCTTTTTTCTTGACAGCTTTTCTGCTTCTGATCGGGTTTCTGATAAAGGGAAAGCTGAATGGGAGCGCGGTTCTCAGCATGGGCAGCTTCACTCTCGCAGGCTGTCTGCTCGGAGCGATCCTGCCTGTACGGAGAAAAAGGAGCACGGGAAAGCGAGGTCGGCGTTGACATAAATTTTAAGCGGAATTTTGCGGCTCGATTTGCTGATCAATATCTAGTTGTACAAAGTCTGTCTAACGCAAGATGTTGCAGCTAGAAAACAAAGAGTTTCAAAGTTGACATAAAATTGCGGATTTCGAGAAAAAAGGACTTGATTATTTTTCAATTTTGTAATATATTGTTCCTGCGATGTAGTTATGTTAATCGTTCTGTTATGACATAACGCGTCACACCATGACTATGACAGGAAAGGAGGGTGCTCCGTGACCAACAGCGCATGCATCGATGTATTCGCACAGTATCTCACAAATGAAAAGAAGTCTTCGGCCAACACCCTCAGTTCTTATCTTCGTGATATCAGACAGCTTGGTGATTATCTCGAGATCCACCATGACAAGGAAATCACGGCGGCAAATGAAGAGGAGCTGTCGGAATATATTGCCTGGCTGAAGAGCAACGGAAAGTCGGTCGCTACCGTATCGCGGTGTATCGCTTCGATCAAATGCCTGTATTCGTTCCTTTGCCTTCGTCAGATGATCCCGGAAAACCCGGCGACAAAGCTTGTTCCCGACAAAGGCGAGCATAAGCTGCCGCAGATCCTGACCAGCAGGGAAGTGGATCTGCTGCTCGAACAGCCGCAGTGCACCGATGCTAAGGGATACCGCGACAAGGCCATGCTCGAGCTTCTGTATGCCACCGGCATTCGCGTTACCGAGCTTATTGATCTGAACATCAACGACATCAATCTCTCCGCCGGCGTCGTCAGATGCCGCAGCCGCGACAAGGAACGCTTTATCCCGATGTATCCCAAAGCGGTCAAGGCACTTGAGGATTATATCAATCTTGTCCGCCCCCAGATGATCGCCCTGCCGGATGAGGAGTCGCTTTTCGTCAATGTGTCGGGTGAGCGCATGTCGCGCCAGGGATTCTGGAAGATCATGAAGTACTATCAGAAGAAGGCGCACATCGATAAGGACATCACGCCGCATACGCTGCGTCATTCCTTTGCCGCACATCTTCTGGAAAACGGCGCCGATATCCATGCGATCCAGGAAATGCTCGGCCATGCGGATATCTCCTCGACGCAGATCTATTCCCAGCTTGTGAAAAAGCAACTGAAGGACGTCTATAACAAGGCGCATCCCCGCGCATAAAGAGCATAAAAATTGCCCCCGTGTCTTTCAATGAACCGCCCCAGATTGTGCGAACAGCACAAGAAAGCCCCCCTGATGCAGGCTTATACAATTCAAGCAACGAACTGGCACCGCAACTCCAGCGGTGTCATGACAGCGAAAAGGGGAAAAATAAACTTGTACAGTGCGGCGTTATTACGACGCCGGCGCACACGAGTCTCTCCTCCCGTCTGGCGCAGATCTATACGGATATGCTTCAGCTGATCGATCTTTTCAAGCCGGACGCGGTGTCGATCGAAGAACTGTTTTTCAATACGAATATCACGACCGGTATTGCCGTGGCGCACGGCAGGGGCGTGATCCTGCTCGCGTGTGAAAACGCCGGGCTGAAGATCTATGAATACACACCGCTTCAGGTCAAGCAGGCTGTCGTCGGTTACGGCCGTGCCGAAAAAAAGCAGGTCATGGAGATGGTCAAGCGGATCTGCGCTCTTCCCGCTCCGCCGAAGCCGGATGACGCCGCAGACGCTGTCGCGCTTGCACTCTGCCATGCCAGAAGCTCAACATCGCTGTTGTACCGAGAGGAGAGAGAAGATTGTTCTACTATATAGAAGGCAATGTCGCCGAGATCGAGCCGAATCTTGTCGTGCTTGACTGTTCCGGCGTCGGTTATGCGCTCAATGCCACGACCAACACGATCTCCTATGTTGCAAAGGGCGAGAGATGCAGGCTGTATGTGTCCGAGGTCGTGAAGGAAGACGCCTTTGACCTGTACGGGTTTTCCTCCAAGACGGAAAAGCGCTTCTTTGAAATGCTGATCTCGGTTTCGGGCATCGGGCCGAAAGCCGCGCTGTCGATCCTCTCTGCCAATACGCCGGAGGGACTTGCGCTCGCGGTCTCCAGCGGGAACGAGAAAGCGCTGACCGTCGCGCCCGGCATCGGGAAAAAGATCGCACAGCGCGTGATCCTGGAGCTCAAAGACAAGATCGGAAAAGAGAGCGCATCGGTCGGCGAGGGTTTTGCGGCGGCAGTCGTACCCGTCAGCGACAGCAGCGCCGTCGGGGACGCTGTGGCGGCTCTTACGGTGCTCGGCTATAATTCCAACGAGATCGCACAGACGCTCAAAACCATCGATACCAACGGCATGAACACCGAGCAGATCATCAAAACCGTTCTGCGCAAGATGGTCAGATAACAGGAGAATAATATGGGAATCAGTTTTTCCGACGAAATCAACGAGGAGATCACCACCGCTGTCAGCCTGCCGGAGGACAATGGCGAGGGCTCGCTTCGTCCGCGGACGATACAGGAGTACATCGGCCAGGAAAAAGCGAAAGAAAACCTCAGGATCTTTATTAATGCCGCCAAGATCAGAAACGAGCCGCTGGATCACGTTCTTCTCCACGGCCCCCCGGGACTTGGTAAGACGACGCTGGCTGCCGTGATCGCCAATGAGATGGGCGTCAATATGCGCATCACCTCCGGCCCCGCGATCGAAAAGCCGGGCGATCTTGTCGCGATGCTGACCAATCTGAACGAAGGGGACATCTTGTTTGTCGACGAGATCCATCGTCTGAACAGAGCCTATGAGGAGATCCTCTATCCCGCGATGGAGGACTATGCCATCGACATCATTCTCGGCAAGGGTCCGTCCGCAAACTCGATCCATCTCGATCTGCCCCGCTTCACGCTGATCGGCGCGACGACGCGCTCCGGACAGCTGACAGCGCCGCTGCGCGACCGTTTCGGCGTCTCGCTTCGATTGGAGCTGTATTCGCCTGAGGAGCTGAAGCGGATCGTGAAACGCTCGGCCGGGATCCTCGGCGTTGAGATCGAGGAGACCGGCGCATTGGAGATCGCCTCGCGCTCCAGAGGAACGCCGCGAATCGCAAACCGGCTGCTGCGCCGCGTAAGAGACTATGCCCAGGTCTGCGCCGACGGCGTGATCACAAGCGAAGTGGCGGACAAGGCGCTCTCTTCGCTCGAGGTGGACAAGCTCGGACTTGACGCGATCGACCGCAGGATGCTCAAAAGCATCATCGATTATTACGGCGGCGGCCCGGTCGGTCTTGAGACGCTGGCTGCGACGATCAATGAAGAGGCTGTCACGATTGAGGACGTTTACGAGCCGTATCTGCTGCAGTGCGGCTTTCTGACGCGGACGCCGCGCGGCCGCTGTGTGACGCGCAGAGCGTATGAGCATCTGGGACTCGAATACCTCGGACAGCAGCAGATCGAAATGTAAAACGCACAAACAGATGCAGGCTTTTGGGGTTTATTTGAAAAAAAGATTGACAAAAAGAAAGCTTGCGCTATAATACGATTTGTATAGTTATAATAGAACAGACAGAAAATATGATTGATTTTGCCGAACTATCGGATCTTCAACTCCAGCAGATGGCCGTTTCGGGAAACCGGGAGGCCGAGGAAGTCCTTGTCGGACGATATATGCAGCTCGTCCGCGCCTGCTCCCGTCCTTTTTTTCTCGCGGGAGGGGAGAGCGAAGACCTGATCCAGGAAGGAATGTTCGGGCTAATTTCCGCGATCCGTCAGTTTGACCCGGAAAACGGCGCCGCATTTCACACTTTTGCGGAACACTGCATCAAAAGACGGCTTTTGTCGGCAATTCGATCAGCATCCCGTTTGAAGCATTTCCCGCTCAACGACGGTTTGTCGCTTGAGCAACTCTCCGAAGATATGTCTGTGCCTTTTGCGGCGATCCCCGATTATATCCAGCCATCGCCTGAAGAGCTCGTATTAGCCAGAGAGAGCAAGGAAGAACTTTACAGCGCCTTTCATAACCGTCTGTCCAAATTTGAGATCCGGGTGCTGGATCTGTATCTTGACGGACTTTCTTATCAAATCATCGCACAGCGTCTCGGCAAAGACGCCAAGTCCATTGACAACGCTGTGCAGCGAATCAGGCGCAAGATGGCGCGGGACCCCAACTTAGGCGATATCAGCGAAAGCTGAACGCAAATACAGCCCCAAAAGGCAACTATCAAAGAGAGGATTCACAATGTACGAAGACAAGACCTTAGTTTGCAAAGAGTGCGGCAAAGAGTTTATTTTCAGCGCCGGTGAGCAGGAGTTCTACGCAGAGCGCGGCTTCCAGAACGAGCCCCAGCGCTGCAAGGCCTGCCGTGATGCCCGCAAGAACGCCGCCCACGGCCCGCGCGAGTATTTCACTGCAGTCTGCGCCGCTTGCGGCGGAGAGGCCAGAGTTCCTTTCCAGCCCAAGTCCGACCGTCCTGTTTACTGCAGCGAGTGCTTTGCAAAGATGAAGGAGCAGCAGGCCTGATTTTGGCTTGAACTGCAGGTCTAAAAGGAATGGGGCGCACGCAAGCGTCCCATTCCTTTGCACTTATTGTTGAGAAAGGACGTTTCAAATGGAAATCACAAGAGAGACCATGCTTGCCGATATCCTTGAGAACTGCCCCGAGGCCATGCCTGCTTTTCAGAGCATCGGCATGCACTGCATGGGCTGCGCTCTAGCAAGCGGCGAGAATGTAGAGCAGGCCTGCGCCGCCCACGGCGTTGACCCGGATGAGTTCCTTGATGCGCTCAACGCGTATCTGGAAAGCCTTTGATCAGAAGAAGGACGAACGACCGGAGAAAAGGATATGAATGCCTTTCCTCCGGTTCTCTTTATCGTATGAACAAACGACTGGAATTGATTTATTCCATGATTTCCGACGGCAGGGGATTGATCGACGTCGGAACGGATCATGGATATCTGCCCGCGGCGCTTGCCGTGAACGGATACAGCGGAAGACTGTTTGCCTCCGATATTAACGCGATGCCGCTTGAAAAGGCCAGGGAGACTGCGCGCAGATGCGCGATGGTGGATCGGATCACGTTCCTTCTTTCTGATGGTCTTGACGCCTGTCCGCCTGAGGAGATCGACACGATCGTCATGGCCGGGATGGGCGGAGAGCTGATCTGCACGATTCTGGATCGCGCGGAGTGGTGTCTCGACGAGCAATATACGCTGATCCTGCAGCCCATGACAAAGGCTGAGGTCCTGCGCTACTGGCTTGTAAACAACGGTTTTACGCTCTTAGAAGAGCGTTTCGTGCGGGACGGGAGCTTTTTATACCAGGTGATCAAGGTCCGTTTTCTCGGCAATATGGCGCTTTCGGATGCCGAGCTATACTCCGGCGCCTTTACGAACATCCAGGACGATCCTCTTGCCCGGCAGGAATTGCAAGCTCTTATTAAGCGCTTCGAGGGGGAAAGGAGCGGTCTGCAGTCATCGGCCGTGACAAACACAGGACGGCTTGCCATCGTGGATAATATCCTGATACAGCTTTCAAAAATGGAGAAGGATCTGAAATGAATACCGTAAAAGAAATATTTGATAAGCTCTGTGAATTCGCCCCGCTCGAACTGCAGACCTCCTATGATAATGCAGGATTTCTTGTCGGACACGCTTCGGCTCCCGTTTACACGGCGCTTTTGAGCCTTGATGTGACGAATGAAGTCATTGAAGAGGCGATATCCCTCGGCGCCGGGCTTATTATTTCGCACCATCCCGTGATCTGGGATGAAATGAAAAGTTTGACAGACGATACCGTGGAAAAGGCGCGTGTGCTGCGGCTGATCGAAAACGGGATCGCGGTCATCTCTATGCACACCAATCTGGATATTGCCGAAGGCGGCGTCAACGATGTGCTGCTCTCGCTGCTCGGTGCGGAAAACCAGGGGACGTTCGAAGAAGAGCACTGCGGCCGGAGGGGAGAGCTTGCGGAATCGGTCTCTCTGACGGCTTTCCTTGCGCTTTGCAAAGATAAGCTTCAGACAAACGGGCTTCGGTTCTACGACGCCGGAAGGCCTGTCAGAAAGATCGCCGTTATGGGCGGCTCCGGCGGGGCAAGTTTAATCGACGCCTGCAAGAGCGGATGTGATACCTATCTGACGGCAGACGTAAAATACAGCATCTTCCTGCTCGCAAGAGAGCTGGGGATGAATCTGATCGACGGCGATCATTTCTGCACGGAAAACCCGGTGATCGCGTCGCTGGCGGAAAGGCTGCGCATGGCTTTTCCGGACACGAAATTTGTGATATCCTCCCGTCATTGTCAGACAGCGCGCTTCTTTTGATCTGAGCATAATGCTCCTTCGCCTTTCATAGACTCGTACAAACGAGACCTTGAGAGGCGGAGGCATTTTTTTATGAAAACAGAAACCAACCTTTATGCGGATATTGCAAGCCGGACGGACGGCGCAATCTTGATCGGCGTCGTAGGACCTGTCAGAACGGGAAAGTCGACCTTTATCAAGCGGTTTATGGACACCATGGTCATTCCGCGCATCGAAAACGAATATATGCGGGAGCGAGCAAAAGACGAGCTGCCGCAAAGCGGGTCCGGGAAGACGATCATGACGTCGGAGCCGAAATTCGTGCCGGAGGAGGCCGTTACGGTTTCGCTGGACGAAGGCGAGCAGATTTCGATTCGAATGATCGATTGCGTCGGATATATGGTTGAGGGAGCTGCGGGACAGTTTGAAAACGGAGAAGAGCGGCTTGTGGCCACACCCTGGTTTGAGAACGAAATCAGCATGACAGAAGCGGCAGAGCTTGGCACGCACAAGGTGATCTGCGAGCACTCCACCATCGGGATCGTCGTGACAACGGACGGCAGCATTTGCGGGATCGAACGCGAAAAATATGTTCCAGCCGAGGGGCGCGTTATAAGTGAACTTCAAAGTATCGGAAAGCCTTTTGCCGTGGTTGTGAACAGCACAGACCCGAGCTCGGCCGCAGCCAGGCGAACAGCGGAAGAGATCCGCGAAAAATATGCGGTGCCGTGTCTGTGCATGGACTGTCTGAACATGAACGAAGCTGACATCAAAAAAGTGTTGGAGGCTGTGACAGAGGATTTTCCGGTCGAGGCCGTCAGCTTTTATCTGCCTGATTGGCTCGATGCTCTTCCGTCGAGCAACGCCCTGAAAAACGAGGTCATATCGGATATCGTCGAAAGCTTTTGCCATGTTGAAAAGTATAAAGATATACAGAATGCAGTCAGAATGATTGCGGAAAAAGAAGAGATACACAGCGCGGAGAAAAGCGACAGCGCGATCGGGGAGGGGAGTGTGTCTGTCACGCTCGTCCTGCCGAGAGAACTTTACTATCAATCGATCAGCGAGGAAACGGGCGTAACGATACGGAATGACGGTGAGCTTTTCTCGGCACTGAGTGAAATGAGCGCTATCAAGGTTGAGTTTGACAGACTGAAGGACGCGCTTGTGAGCGTCCGTGAAAAGGGCTATGGCGTCGTGCTTCCGGATATGTCGCAGATGCAGCTTGAGGAACCCAAGATCGTGCGGCAGGGCGGAAAATACAGCGTTAAGCTGAAGGCAAACGCGCCGGCGATCCATATGATGATGACAAACATCGAAACGGAAGTATCGCCCGCCATCGGAGGCGAAACTGCTTCGGAAGACATCATCAATTTTCTTCTGCAGGGCTTTGACGGCGACATCAACCGGATCTGGCAATCCAATATTTTCGGAAAATCGTTGTATGATATTGCCTGTGATTCTCTGACAAACAAAGTTTGTTCACTGAGCGAAAATACGCGCCTCAAGCTGCAGCATACGCTCGAGCGCATGATCAACGAGGGGAGCGCGGGACTGATCTGCATTCTGCTTTGATCCGCTTGCAGAATGACAGGGTTTATCTTATAATGAGGTAGCATCATGAGCGGAAAAAAGCTGCTGCCTGTCGTTGCCCTCTTGGGTATCATTGTCCTTTGCGCTGTGTCTGTCAGCCTTTTACTGATTCATTCCGGCAGCGTACCTGCCTCGACTTCTTCCACGCAGCGGACGCTGGTGATCGACGCAGGGCACGGCGGCATCGATGGAGGCGCGATTTCGGCAGACGGCACCAAAGAGAGCGATCTCAATCTGGCGATCGCGCTGCGGCTGGACAGTATTGTCCGGTTTTGTGGACAGAAAACCGTCATGACACGCTTGGATGACAGTAAGAAAACTGATATGCTGTCTTACAGCGAGCGTGAAGATCTGAAAAACCGCGCCGACATGGTTAACGATACGGTCAATGCGGTCCTGATCAGCATCCACCAAAATGATTTTCCCACGGCGCAGCCGAAAGGCGCGCAGGTTTTATATTCCGCATCTGAAGGCAGCGAGCGGCTTGGGAAACTGCTGCAGACGAATCTTATCACGCATCTCGATCCGGAAAACCGGCGGCTTGCATGCCCGGCGCCGAAGGAGCTTTATCTGACAACCAATACAAGCTGTCCGGCTGTTTTAGTTGAATGCGGCTTTATGTCAAACAATTTTGAAGTACTGAAACTGAAAGATCCCGTATATCAGACCGAGCTTGCGGCAGTGATCGCCGCGTCCTATTTAACATATATAGCGGGAATAAACGCAATTTGAAACGGAGCACGGAGAAATGGCAAAGAAAGAGAAAACCATATATTGCTGCAGTGAATGCGGCGCAGAGACCTCCAATTGGGCGGGGAAATGCCCGTCCTGCGGCGCATGGAATTCGCTGGTTGAAGTTAAATTTGACAGTGCTTCGTCCGGGAAAAGCGGGCGCCCTCGTCTGGAACGAAGTCGACCGAAAAAAATCACAGAGCTTGATATGACAGAGGAAATGCGTATATCCACCAGCATATCGGAGCTTGACCGTGTTCTGGGCGGCGGAGCGGTTTGCGGCTCGCTCGTTCTGGTCGGCGGCGCGCCGGGGATCGGCAAATCCACGCTCCTGCTTCAGATGTGCGCCAATCTCGAAAACAGGAAGATCCTGTATGTCACAGGCGAAGAGAGCGAGCGGCAGTTAAAGCTGCGCGCTGTCAGACTGGGGCTGGAAGGGAAGAACATCCTGGTTTTGGCCGAGACCGACCTGGACGCGATCCTCGAGTGCATCAACATACATTCGCCTGAGATCGTGATCATCGATTCGATCCAAACGATCTCCGGTGGAGATGTGGCTTCCGCGCCCGGCAGCGTCAGTCAGATCAGAGACTGCACCATGCAAATCATGAGACTGACCAAAGAAAAGGGGCTGACTGTTTTTGTTGTCGGTCATATCACAAAAGAAGGCAGCATTGCCGGCCCAAAGATCCTGGAGCACATGGTCGACTGTGTTCTGTATTTTGAAGGGGAGCGCAACACCAGCTTTCGGATTCTGCGGGCGGCCAAAAACCGCTTTGGCTCCACGAACGAGATCGGTGTTTTCGAAATGGACGACAAGGGATTGAAGTGTGTGGAGAATCCCTCGGAAATGCTGCTGTCGGGAAGACCTGAAAACAGCCCCGGTACCTGCGTTGCCTGCGTGATCGAGGGGAGCCGTCCCTTGCTGGCTGAGGTGCAGGCGCTTGTAACGCCTTCTACCTATAATGCCGCAAGGAGAAGCAACGGCGTCGATTATAACCGCGCCGCCATGCTGCTTGCCGTGATCGAAAAGCGCGGCGGTCTGCCTGTAACGACCTGTGACGCCTATATCAATGTGATCGGCGGGCTAACGCTTGACGAACCCGCGGCTGACCTCGCAACAGCGCTCGCCATCGCCTCGAGTTATATCGACCGTCCGCTCGGAACCGATCTTGCCGCGATCGGCGAGATCGGTCTGTCAGGAGAGATACGGAGCGTCAGCATGATCAACCAGCGCCTGAGCGAGATCGCGCGACTCGGGTTTCGCCGTTGTGTGATCCCGGCCCACGTGCGGGACGAGATCAAAAAGCCGGCGGGGCTTGAGCTGATCCCGGTCAAAACGATTCGGGAAGCGATCCTGACGGTATTGAAGGCAAATTGAACATATAACGAAGAAAAGACCTGAAAAATCAGGTCTTTTCTTCGCTTTCAGAACGTTTTCGACGCCCGATCGGGTTCGCCATAGCTGCTTCGTGGAGAGCTGCATTATCAAGATGTGTATAGATCTGCGTCGTATTCAGATTGCTGTGGCCCAGGACCTCCTGCAGAGCGCGTGTGTCGACACCGTTTTTCAGCATCAGTGTCGCAGCGGTATGGCGCAGCTTGTGAGGGGAGTAGCGTGTTGCGTCCAGTCCGGCCAGACTCAGCTTTTTTTCAACCATTTGCTGGACGCCGCGTACGCCGAAGCGACAGTTCTTTTGGCTGATAAACAAGGCGTCCTTGTCTTTTTCGGCAACTTTTTCGTTGTTGCGGACGGCGAGATAGTCGTCGATCGCTTCACGGCATCCGTCTCCGAAGAAGACGACGCGTTCTTTGTTTCCTTTACCTAGGACACGCAGATGATCCTCGTAAATATCGTGAACATTGAGTGAGACGAGCTCCGAAACACGCAGACCGCAAGAAATAAAAAGCATCAGGATCGCATAATCCCGGTACAAAAACGGTCCGTCGCAGGCGGACAGTAGGCGCTCGCATTCTTCCTCTTCGAGATATTTCGGAAGCGAAGCCTGCCGCTTCGGCATATCGAGCTCCTGGCAGATATTATAGTCGAGAAGATGCCGCTTCGCAGTCAGATAGTTAAAGAAGGATTTAACGGAACTCGTTCTGCGGCAACGGCTTGCAGCCGAAAGAGAGCGGTTTTCACCGATGTATTCGGGCGAAAAAGTCTGATATTTATAGAGCTCTTCGATGCGGATATTTTTGATAAAATCAAGGTCGACGTCGGTTATATCGATCTCATCAAACGGCACGTCGCGGGGGACAAG
>ONSW01000055.1 GCA_900320595.1 uncultured Eubacteriales bacterium
TCGTTGTTGAACTCATAGCGGTGGCGGTGACGCTCGCGGACCTCCTCCGCGCCGTAGCAGCGGCGCATGACGGACCCTTCCGCGATTCGGCAGGGATACGCGCCGAGACGCAGCGTGCCCCCCTTGCTGACAGTTTCGTCCTGATCGGGCAAAAAGTCAATGACTTTGTGCGGCGAGGAGGGGTCAAATTCTCCCGAAGTTGCGTCTGTGAGGCCGCAGACATGCCGCGCAAACTCGATCACAGCCACCTGCATGCCGAGACAGATGCCGAGATACGGGATGTCGTGTTCCCGGGCGTAGCGCGCCGTCACAACCATGCCCTCCACGCCCCGATCTCCGAAGCCGCCGGGGACGATGATCCCGTCACAGCCGGCAAGCGCATCGGCAGCCGTCTCGTCGGTGATCGTTTCGCTGTCGATCCAGCGGATCTCCGGCGTACCCGGCGTGGCGCAGCGCCTCGGCCACGGAGAGATAGGCGTCGTGCAGCTGCACATATTTCCCCACAAGCCCGATCGTTACCCGGTACTGAAGCGATTTGATCCGCGCGACCATCTTCCGCCATTCATCGAGCTGCGGCGGGCGCGTCCAGAGGCCCAGTTCCCGGCAGACGATCAGCGAAAAGTCCTCGTCCTCCAGCATCAGCGGCGCCTCATAGAGCGTCGGCAGCGTGCGGTTTTCGATGACGCAGTCGGGCTTGACGTTGCAGAACATGGCGATCTTGCGGAAGATCTCAGGCTCCAGCGGCTCGTCGCAGCGCAGCACGATGATATCCGGCGAGATGCCCATGCCCTGCAGTTCCTTGACGGAGTGCTGGGTGGGCTTGGTCTTGTGCTCGTCGCTGCCGCGCAGAAAAGGGACAAGCGTCACATGGATAAAGAGCGTGTTCTCGCGCCCCTGCTCAAGGCTGACCTGGCGCGCGGCCTCCAGAAAGGGCTGGCTTTCAATGTCACCGGTGGTGCCGCCGATCTCGGTGATGACCACGTCGGCATTTGTCTCCGCTCCCACATGGTAGATAAAGTCCTTGATCTCCTGTGTGATGTGAGGGATGATCTGCACGGTCTGTCCGAGGTACTCGCCGCGCCGCTCCTTGTTCAGCACGTTCCAGTAGACCTTGCCGGTGGTAAGGTTGGACCAGCGGTTCAAGTCTTCGTTGATAAAGCGCTCGTAATGCCCCAGATCCAGATCCGTCTCGCTGCCGTCCTCGGTCACATAGACCTCGCCGTGCTGATAGGGGCTCATGGTGCCGGGGTCTCGCTGCCGTCCTCGGTCACATAGACCTCGCCGTGCTGATAGGGGCTCATGGTGCCGGGGTCCACATTGATATAGGGGTCAAGCTTCTGCGCCGCTACCTTTAAGCCGCGCGCCTTCAAAAGCCTTCCGAGGGAGGCTGCTGTGATCCCTTTGCCGAGCCCGGATACCACGCCGCCGGTCACAAACACATATTTTGTCATGTATAACACCTCGCAAAAAAATTCTTCGATGCCTTAAAGGGGCACTTGCCCCCTGACACCGAAGAATTTTTTTCTTTGTTATTCAAGACATATACAGGATACCAGAACGCAAAATCCCTGTCAAGAAAGCAGTTTTTCAGCGATAGGGATCCCGTATGAAACAGCATACGAAACGCGTATGACAGAAAGTGTTTACAGGTACTTTGTATCCTCCGGCGGGAAATACTCTCTCTCCGGCATGATGTAGGGCTGGGTGCCGCGACGCTCCTCCTCCATGCAGTCCTGCACGAAGTTGATGAATTCCTGCTGGAGCTCGGTCTGCCGGTCGTTGCGCTTCCAGACCAGGGCGTATTCCACCTGACGGGCGCTTTCCGTGATGATCTTCGTCACGATCAGATCGCTGACGTTATAGGTGGTCATCGGATAGATGCAGATCCCGGCGTTCTGTTCGGAGAGAGCCACCGCGTCGATATAGTTCGAGAGATCCCCCGCAATGCTGGGCTCCTCGCCCAATTCCTCAAACCAGGCGCGGATGGAGTCCAGGCGTGAGCGGCGACTGGGAATATACAGCGGCTGACCGACCAGCTTGCGCAGCGGCAGGAACTGTCCCTCCTCCGCTGCAAGGGGATGATCCTTGGACATCATGGCCGCCCAAGGCTCGCGCCCGACAGAGAAGCCGTCGAGCTGCTCGGCGTTATAAGGAGTGGCAACCAGGGCCAGATCCGCCAGACCACGCTGCACCCGCTCCATGACCTCGTCACCGCTGCCGTTCCAAAGATGGATCGCAACACGCGGAAACTCGGAGCGAAAGCCCGCGATCCAGCGGGCCAGCAGAAAAGGAGCGCGGCCTTCCACCAGACTGATGTTCAGATCGCCGGAGAGCCCCTCCATGGACATGAGCTCCTGCTGGGTCTGATCCGAGAGCTCCAGGATCTGCCGCGCGCGGCGGTACAGATGCGTGCCCGCGTCCGTGATTGTCAGATGCCGCTTGCCCCGGATGAAAAGCTGCACGCCCAGCTCTTCCTCCAGGCTCTTGATTTGGGCGGAGAGCGGCGGCTGGCTCATATTCAGGCGCTCGGCCGCCCGGGTGATATTCAGCTCCTCCGCCACAACGACGAAATAGTGCAGCGCGCGCAGATCCATTTCATCAGCCTCTTTCTTTTTTGAATGATGAAAGTATACACAAAACAGCCTTTTCCTTCAAGGGTTAAACGCCGCTTTTCCCATAGTTGGAGAGCACTCTGGCGGAGGGATCGTCCACCTTACAGCCTTCCCATTCCGGGTTTGGCATCCAAAAGCCGGCGATCATTTCAGATTGCCCGGGATAATATTTCTCGAAAAGTTCCCGATACAGCAGACTCTCCTTGGTAAAGGGAGGACAATATGCGTACTGACGGCAGCCGGCCCGGAACGCTTCGTCGGTATAGACGGTCTCGGCATAGGCTTTCAGCTCGTCCACCATGGAATGACCGACTGCGTCGGAAAAAGCCGCCTTTTGCCGCCAGAGGATCTCGTCGGGGAGAATATGGTCGTTTTCAAAGGCGTGGCGCAGCAGATACTTTCCCATGCCGTAGCGGTTGAGCTTCAGCTCCGGATCGATCCGCATCACATAGCGCACAAAGTCCAGATCCCCAAAGGGGACGCGCGCCTCCAGAGAGTTCACGGAAATGCAGCGGTCCGCCCGCAGCACGTCGTACATATGCAGCTCATCGATCCGCTTTTTGCTCTCCCGCTGAAAGGCCTCGGCGGAGGGGGCAAAGTCCGTATACTTATAGCCGAACAGCTCGTCGGAGATCTCGCCTGTCATCAGCACACGTACATCCGTGGTCTCATGAATGGCCTTGCAGCAGAGATACATGCCGAGGCTGGCCCGTATCGTCGTGATGTCCCAGGTGCCGAGCAGCCGGATCACCTCCTCCAGTGCGGAGAGCACATCCTCTTTTGTCATATGAAAAGCCGTGTGCTCCGCGCCGATATAATCCGCCGCGATCCGGGCGTACTTCAGATCGATGGGGTCGAGGTCCATGCCGATGGCAAAGGTCCTGATCTTCCGCCCCAAAAGCTTTGACGAGATAGCACACACCAGGCTGGAGTCCAGCCCGCCGGAGAGCAGGAAGCCCAGCGGTGCGTCCGCATCCAGACGCTTTTCCACCCCGGCGATCAGCTTTTCCCGGATGTTTTTGCAGACGGTCTCCAGATCGTCGGAGGAACAGCGGGAAACCGTCGTCAGATCGGCATAGCGGATGAAACGCTCGCCGTCGTAATAGTGTCCCGGCGGGAAAGGGAGGATACTCGTGCAAAGTCCCTCCAGGTTTTGCGCTTCACTGGCAAAGGCGATGCTCCCGTCGGAGAAATAGCCGTAATAAAGCGGGCGGATCCCGATGGGGTCCCGGGCGGCGATCAGCCGCCCGCTCTCCCCGTCGTACAGGATCATGGCAAATTCCGCATCCAGCTTTTCAAACATCTGGAGCCCGTATTCCTCATACAGTGGCAGCAGCAGCTCACAGTCGGAATTGCCGGCAAAGGAATATCCCTTTGCCTCCAACGCTTTGCGCTGCGCTCTCCAGCCGTATAGCTCGCCGTTGCAAACCAGCTTGTTCTTCCCGCGGGAGAAGGGCTGCATGCCCCTCTCATCCAGCCCCATGATCGAGAGACGGTGAAAGCAGAGCAGTCCCGTCCCGACCGGCTCGAGCCTGGTATCGTCCGGCCCGCGTGATTTCGTACGGTCAAAGTAAGGGCGGATCGCCTCCGCGGAGTAAAGACCCGACAAAAAACCCATAATACAACACATGAAAAAGCACCTCCGGATAGTATTGCAGCCTGTCCTACCAAAAGGACGGACAGCTGCGTATCCGTGGTGCCACCTTTCTTACCGCCGAAGCGATCACTCGTCGGAGCCAATCAGCTCCCAGCTCTTTAACGCAGCGCTTACGGCTTCCCTAATAGAATTCTCGTTCAGGTCGCGGCTCCGAAGGGTTACCTGTCAAAGACGCTTGCACCGGGCTTCCACCGTCCCCGGCTCGCTGCGGCAGCTTTTCTTTGCGGCCTGTCTTCATCTCAGCCATTGATGCAGGGGATCCCTCTGAGTGCATGAAGGGATCCCCTTTAATCTATTAAATAGTATAATTCGGAAGTTTTACAGTTCAGCGGCCTTCCCGATGGGAAAAGCTTTTGTAATACTCCTTGAACAGTTCGGAAATTTTCTTCATGACAGACACTCCTTTTCATTTTAAAGATGATGTTTTCTTCCCATTTGAACATGGACCGGATCAGCCCTCGCGGTGAGAGAAGCTTTCATATAATTCTTCCACCAGCTTTTCAAGCTTCTTCATGGGATTCGCCTCTTTTCATTTTGGATTGTTGTCTGTTTCCCGGGGACGATTGAAGCATAGCACAGGAGAAAATAAAAATAAAATACATATAATATGGCCATTATCATATGATTTCCGTATCAATTCTGCGGCGCACAATCAGCGCAAAATCATAGGCTTTCCCTCTTCCTTTCCCTCTGAAATCTGTATATCGGAAGCCTTGACTTCCGTTTTTTCGGCAAGTATAATCACCGACATATTGGACGGCAAAGACGCCGCACGTTGGGTGCAAAGGTCTTTGCCGCCTTTTTTGGAGGTGTATTGATGGATATGACAGTATGGTTTTTGATCGGTGCGATTTTGGTGTTCTTCATGCAATGCGGCTTTGCCATGGTGGAGACCGGCTTCACCCGGGCTAAGAACGCAGGCAACATTATTATGAAAAACCTGATGGATTTCTGCATTGGGACAGTGATGTTCTTCCTGCTCGGCTACGGGCTGATGATGGGTCAGCATGGCGCTCTTGGCTTGATCGGCAGGCCGGAATGGGGAATGTTCCGGGACTTTGAAGGCTTCGATTGGTCATCCTTTGTTTTTCAGCTGGTGTTTTGTGCGACGGCAGCCACGATCGTGTCGGGTGCCATGGCAGAGCGGACGAAATTTTCCGCCTATTGCCTGTATTCCGCGATTATCAGTTTGCTCATCTATCCGATCGAGGCCGGCTGGGTCTGGGGCGGCGGCTGGCTGAGCAGGCTGAGCTTCATCGACTTTGCCGGATCCTGCGTGATTCACATGGTAGGAGGTCTGTCCGCGCTGGTCGGCGCGGCGATCCTCGGTCCCCGTATCGGCAAATATACAAAAAGCCAGGACGGTAGCATCACCTCAAACGCGATCCCGGGGCACTCCGTAACCTTGGGCGCTTTGGGTGTTTTCATTTTGTGGTTTGCCTGGTACGGCTTTAACGGCGCGGCGGCAGCTGACGTGGAAGAGATGGCGCGTATCTTCGGGACAACCACGATCGCCCCGGCGGTGGCAACGGTCACCTGCATGCTCTTTACCTGGAGGAAGAACGGGAAGCCGGACGTCTCCATGTGTCTTAACGCCTCTCTGGCCGGCCTGGTTGCCATCACCGCAGGCTGCGCCAGCGTGGATGCGCTCGGCGCAACAATTATTGGAATCGTCTCGGGGATCCTCGTGGATCTGGCGGTGGAGATCCTGGACATGCGTTTCCACGTGGACGATCCCGTCGGTGCCGTGGCGGTCCACTGCGTCAACGGGATCTGGGGTACGATCGCGGTCGGTCTTTTTGCCTGTAATGAGAGCTACGGCGCCAAAGGCCTCTTTTATGGCGGCGGGCTGCGGCAGCTGGGCGTGCAGTGTCTCGGCGTCCTCACCGTCGGCAGCTATACGGTCCTGTGCATGATCCTGGTCTTTAAGCTCATCCGGGGAACGATCGGCCTTCGCGCTGGCGTTGAAGAGGAGATCGAGGGCCTGGATGTGACGGAGCACGGCCTCGCCAACGCCTACGCGGACTTCATCCCCATTGAGTCCACGCTGGGCGTGCATTCCGATGGCCCGGTCGACACTGCCGGACTACAGCCTTTCCCGCTGACGCTTTCCTCCGGCTTGCGTGAGACACCGGTCGGTCGGAAACGCTACACTCTGGTGCGTATCCTCTGCGATGAGGCGCGCTTCGGTACCCTGCGGGATACGATGGCAGGCATCGGTGTTACCGGCATGACCGTCACCAATGTGCTGGGCTGCGGCACGCAGAAGGGCAAAACCGGCCAGTACCGCGGTATTGAGATGAGCATGCATCTCACGCCGAAGCTGCAGGTCGATATTGTCGTGTCCAAGGTGGATCCCGAGCTTGTCGTCGCCGCGGCCAACGCGGCGCTGCACACCGGAGAGATCGGCGACGGCAAGATCTTCGTATACGATGTGGAGGACGTGGTCCGCATCCGCACGGGAGAATCCGGCTATGACGCGCTGCAAATATCAGAGATTTAACTGCTGCGCGACGAGCAGGTGCAGCGCAGACCGTTTACACAAGCAGCCGGATCGATCAAGGAGGAAAAAGCATGTTTGACGCGATGAAAGTGAAAAACAACTGTGTGGATTGGATACGCGTTTTTTTTGAAACAAACGGAGCGGGATGCAATGCCGTCGTTGGAATTTCCGGGGGGAAAGACAGCTCCACGGTAGCGGCGCTCTGTGCGGAGGCGCTCGGCAGGGAACGGGTGATCGGGGTCCTGATGCCGAACGGCGTACAGCCGGATATCGACGCTGCGCATAGTCTGGTGAGGCATCTGGGCATCCGGTATGTCACAGTGAATATCGAAGCAGCCGTGAACGGCCTGAAAGAGGCCATTCCGTTTGCGCTCTCCGAACAGAGCCGAATCAATCTTCCTGCCCGCATTCGCATGGCGGCGCTGTATGCGGTATCCCAAAGTCACAACGGACGAGTGGCGAACACCTGCAATCTCTCGGAAGACTGGGTGGGTTATGCGACACGCTATGGCGACGGGGCGGGAGATTTCAGCCCCTGCTCCCGGCTGACCGTGCAGGAGGTCAAGGCGGTCGGACGTGCGCTTGGCCTTCCCACGCAGCTCATCGAGAAAACGCCGATCGACGGCCTGTCGGGGAAGACGGACGAAGAGAACCTGGGCTTCACCTACGAGGAACTGGATCGCTATATCCGCACGGGAGAATTGTCGGATGAAGGAATAAAGGCCAGGATCGACAGCCTGCATGCGCAGAATCTCTTCAAGCTGCGGCCGATGCCGTATTTTGACCCTGAACTTACCGTTTTTCGGCCATGAAACGCACGAGGCATACCCGCAATTCAAATACCGATCTGATCGGACGGCGGCCTGCGGCATGATAGGAAAAGGCTTTTTGCTATCATAGTGTATTCGAATGATAAGAACGGAGGCGATATAAAAATGCTTGTCTTTTGTGGCAGACAAGTGTAAAATGACCGCGTAATGAGAGGCAGTCTTGCCTCTCATGTGCATTTTTGCCTCACAAAGTCAGAAGGAGGAATTCATCATGAGTACAATACCGGAACTGTTTGGCAGCATGGTATTCGACGACAAAGTTATGCGTGCGCGCTTATCCGCGGACGTCTACCACAGTCTGAAGGATACGATTCGAAAAGGAAAGAAGCTGGATCTCTCCGTGGCCAACGCCGTGGCGGACGCCATGTGCGCCTGGGCCGTTGAGAACGGCGCCACCCATTTCACCCATTGGTTCCAGCCGTTGACCGGCATCACCGCGGAAAAGCATGAAAGCTTTCTCTCACCCGCGCCGGACAGCCATGTGATCATGAAGTTTTCCGGCAAGGAGCTGATCCAGGGCGAGCCGGACGCCTCCAGCTTCCCCTCCGGCGGCCTGCGGGCCACCTTCGAGGCCAGAGGCTATACTGCCTGGGACCCGACCTCCTATGCCTTTATCAAGGAAAAGACGCTGTGCATCCCGACGGCCTTTTGTTCCTACGGCGGCGAGGCGCTGGACAAAAAGACGCCGCTGCTGCGCTCCATGGAGGCCTTGAACCGTCAGGCGCTGCGCGTATTGGGACTGTTTGGAAATCATGAGGTACAGCGAGTCGTGACAAACGTTGGCCCGGAGCAGGAATACTTCCTCGTAGACCGGGACATGTATCTCAAACGGAAGGACCTGATCTACACCGGACGTACTCTTTTCGGGGCAAAACCGCCCAAGGGTCAGGAGCTGGAGGATCACTACTTCGGCGCCATCAAGCCCCGGGTCAAGGCCTTCATGGAGGAGCTGAACGAAGAGCTCTGGAAACTCGGCATCTACGCCAAGACCGAACACAACGAGGTCGCGCCCTGCCAGCACGAGCTGGCGCCGATCTTCACCGTGACCAATGTCGCGGCGGATCACAACCAGCTCACGATGGAGATCATGAAGAAGGTCGCCCGCCGGCACGGCCTTGTGTGCCTGCTGCACGAAAAGCCCTTCGCGGGCGTCAACGGCAGCGGCAAGCACAACAACTGGTCCATGGCCACCGACACAGGCGTCAATCTCCTGAGCCCCGGAGACACTCCCTATGAAAACGCGCAGTTTTTGCTCTTCCTCCTGGCGGTCATCAAGGCCGTGGACGAGTACCAGGGACTGCTGCGCCTGAGCGTGGCTTCGGCCGGGAACGATCACCGTCTCGGGGCCAACGAAGCGCCGCCGGCTGTCATTTCCATTTTCCTCGGCGACGAGCTGAGCGCCGTGTTGGACGCCATTGAGACCGACAGTCCTTACGCCGGGACAGAAAAGCGGCGGATTCGTCTGGGAGCCGATGTGCTGCCCCGCTTCAACCGCGACACGACAGACCGCAACCGCACCTCGCCCTTTGCTTTTACCGGGAATAAATTCGAGTTCCGCATGGTCGGCTCCAATGACTCGATCTCCTGCGCGAACATCATGATCAACGCCGCCGTGGCGGAGGCGCTGCGCCAGTTTGCGGATACGCTGGAGGGCTGCACGGGCGACTTCGACACCTCCCTGCACGAGCTGATCCGGGAAAACATCACGGCCCACAAGCGGATCCTGTTCAACGGGAACGGCTATGACGAGAGCTGGATCAGAGAGGCGACGGAGGAGCGCGGCCTGCTGAATCTGCGCACGACACCGGATGCGCTGCAGATGGTGCTGGTGCCGGAGAACATGGAGATGCTGCAGCGGCATCAGATCTTCTCCGAGGCGGAGATCCGCTCCCGTTATGAGATCACCATGGAGAACTATGTGCGCACGGTGCGCATCGAGGCGCTGACCATGGTGGACATGGCCAGAAAAGAGATCCTGCCCGCTGTTTTGCACTTTACCGGCGACCTGGCTTGCGAAATCAGCGAGAAGAAAAAGGCTGTGGCCGTGCTGCCCTGCCGGGCGGAAACCAAGCTGAAGACATCACGGTACAGGCTTTCTTCATCCGGGACGAACTGCTCGGGAAAATGGCCGCGCTGCGTGTGCTCTGCGACAAGGCGGAGACGCTCACTGCCGCGTCCTACTGGCCGTTCCCGACATATGGCGATCTGCTGCTTGGCGTATAAAAGGAGGATGCAACCATGTGCGGAATTGTTGGTTTTGTCGGCAAACAGAGCGCTGCGCCAATCCTGCTCAGGGGCCTGCAGCAGCTCGAGTACCGGGGATATGACTCGGCGGGCATCGCCGTGATGGGCGCCGAAGGGATCCGGGTCGAAAAAGTGAGCGGGCGTATCGCCAGGCTCTGCGAAAAGACGGCAAACGGCGCGTCTGTTCCCGGAAGCACCGGCATCGGACACACCCGCTGGGCGACCCACGGCGCGCCCACGGACATCAACGCCCATCCCCATCTGTCCAATGACGGGCGCTTTGCCATCGTACACAACGGGATCATCGAGAATTACCTTGCCCTGCGGGAAGAATTGATCGCTGACGGCTATGTGTTCCGGAGCGAGACGGACACCGAGACCATCGTCCATCTGCTGGAGAAATATTACGACGGGGATATCAAAACCGCCGTCATGAAGACGGCGGCGAGACTGGAGGGCTCTTACGCCCTGGGGATCCTCTGCGCCGACGCGCCGGATACTCTCTATGCCGTGCGTCAGGCAAGCCCGCTGATCCTCGGCATCGGCGTGGGGGAGAATTACTTCGCCTCCGACGTGACCGCACTGGTGGCGCACACGAAAAACGTCATCTATCTGGAGGACGGCGAGATCGCCATGCTCACGCCAAAGTCCATCCAGGTCTTCGATTGCACCGGGAAGCTGATCCAAAAGCCCATCAGCCGGGTGACCTGGAGGAAGGGCGGCTATGAGCACTTCATGCTCAAGGAGATCATGGAGCAGCCTGCCGCGGTCAAGGCGGCCCTGGCGCCGCGCCTGCACGATGGAGAAATCCGGCTCGACGATTTCGAGCTTTCGGCAGAGAAGCTGCGCTCGGTAAACAAGATCGTCATCACCGCCTGCGGCTCGGCTTATTATGCGGGCTGCTCCGGCCGCTATGCCATCGAAAAGCTGTGCCGCATTCCGGTACAGGTGGAACTGGCCAGCGAGCTGCGCTACGGCGAGCCGATGGTGGATGAGCACACGCTGGTGCTGGTGCTCTCCCAGTCGGGCGAGACCGCCGATACCATTGCTGCGCTCAAGGAGTGCCGTGAGCGCGGTGCGACAATCATCGGCATCGTCAATGTGGTGGGCAGCACGATCGCAAAACTGGCCGATCACACGCTCTATACCTGGGCCGGACCCGAGATCGCCGTGGCGACCACCAAGGGCTATACCACGCAACTGGCTGTGCTGTATCTCTTTGCGCTGTATGCGGCGGAGAAACTGGGGCGTCTGCAAAAGGCCGAATACAGCGCGCTGGTGCACTCTTTGAAAATGCTGCCGAAGCGCCTTCAGGAGACCATCGATATGAACTATCAGATTCCCGCCCTGGCCGGGCGCTATACAAGCCAATCTCTCTTCTTCATCGGGCGCAACACGGATTATGCCGTGGCGCTGGAAGGCGCGCTGAAGATGAAGGAGATCTCCTATCTGCACGCGGAGTCCTATGCCGCCGGGGAGCTCAAGCACGGCACCATCGCGCTCATCGATGAGGGACAGCCGGTGATTGCCGTCTGCTGCAACGAGGCGCTCTGCGACAAAACGCTGTCGAACATCGTGGAGGTCAAGGCCAGGGGCGCGAAGGTGTTGGCGCTGGCCTTTCGCGGGAACAGGAAGATCGTCTCCCAGGCCGACGACGTGATCTTCATCCCGCGGATCGAGACCATCTTCTCCGCCGCTCTCGCCGTCGTACCGCTACAGCTGCTGGCGTATTATGCCGCGAAAGAAAAGGGCTGCGATATCGACAAGCCGAAGAATCTGGCCAAATCCGTTACCGTGGAGTGAGCAGATCCTATTATCATCGTTATTCCTACGGAAACATTTCCTGTCTTTTTCACGCAGAGATCACAAGCATAAAGTTTCTGCCTCCGTCACGTTGGTCTTGACAAAAAACATGTTGCGATTATCGACTATATAAAGAAACAAATAATTTCAAATTGGTATTGACACAGACTGTTATCATCGCAGATTTCATCAACGCATTTTTCTATGAACACGATAAAGTTCCCAGCGTTCGCGAGATCGTTGAGGGAACTGGGATTCCTCTTTCGACTGTTCACCGCTATCTTGTGGATATGCAGGAGAAGGGCGAGCTGAGTTATAACGGTTATCGCAGCGCGCGTACAAAAGAAATGAGCGAGGTTTCGCCCATACATGGCATTGCTGTTCTGGGAACTGTTGCCTGTGGTCCCGGCCAGGAAGAGGAGCAGCGTTTTATTGAGACGATCCGTATGCCCGAGACGCTGGTGGAAAAGGGAGATTACTTTGCTCTGATCGCTAAGGGAGAAAGCATGATCGGCGCGGGCATCTTCCCTGGGGATTATGTTTTTGTGAAAAGACAGGAAACCGCAAATGAGGGCGATCTTGTCATCGCTCTCTTTGATGGTAAGAATAATCTGAAAAAGCTCGGCTTCGATCCGAAAAACAAAAAGTATATTCTTCATTCCTGCAATCCGAATACAGATATGTATCCGGACATCATTGTAGACGAGCTGCAGATTCAGGGTGTTGTGAAAGGCTCCTATCATAAACATTGATTGCGGAGGACACAGGCAGAAATTGAAAACCACCATCGCAGAAGATCATCTTCGACTTCCTTCTTTCGATTGCCCCAACCCAAATTGCACCGCAAAGAATATCGCGTTCGCAGTCAACCGGGAAGCGAAGAATGAATCGGAACTGATCCCTCTGGAATACATTTCAGAAAACACTCCCGCAGATTTCGCAGTCATCTGTCCGAAGTGCAAGAGCAAATATGTTTTGTACCGGCATCGGGAAACGCCGATCATTCCATTTAATTATCTTCCTCTGTACGGCAGAGTTGCCACCTGAACGAACTGAATACCTTGGCATAGTGAGCCGTCCTCCCACCCGTGAATGTGGAAGCAAAGGGCAGGTATCAAGTCCAAAAAAGAATCACGCAGCATGAGCAGTTGCGCGTGATCAGTTGAGCGGAGGAAGCGGTTTCTTACTTAGAGCAAGTTTCGCCTTGTGCTACATAAATGCAAAATGGCATTTATCCGTCAAGTCACTTGTTGGGGATTTCGCTCCCCAATCCCTCGAATACTTTGGCAACATTCGTTGCGGTGTCTGCTCTGAAGCAAACACAGTTTTGATTATGCTGCACAAATCAAAAGGAGGCAAAAATGGCAAGAAAGAAAGATGAGCTTGGAGTGAGAGAGAAAACCATTCACTTTCGGGTTTCGGAAGCTTTTTACGAAGTGATCGCCCACGAGGCAAGACAATGTGGCTTATCCATATCTGAGTTTTGCCGTCGTGTGCTGATCAACCGGCCGATCAAAAAACTACCGGTCATCATTCACGATGAAAGAGAGATCAAACAGGAACTGCGGAACATAAACAAACTCGGCAACAATCTGAATCAAATTGCTCGATATCTTAATGAAGGGGGCCAGATGAACGAGACGCTTTCACAGGAGATTAGAAAAACGCTCACGACGCTTGATCTCGCAATTCATGATTTCAACAGTGCGGTCGAAGCTGAATACGGCCAGAGCAGTTAAATCGCTGAATAGATCAACCTGTAAAAGTAGTTTTTTCATGAACCCGCAATTTTCAAAAACGGCAAAACAAACACATCTCTTTTTCCAACGGCCTGCTGTCGCTGCGAAAATGAAATTGAAGCCATAATGAATAATCGCAAGATTTGATCAAGCGAGGGTTTGGGGAAACGCAATCCCCAACGAGATGGCCGAAGGAGGCAAAACTCATTTTTTGAGTTTTCGTATGCCATAGGCGTATCTTGCTTTTGAAATGCCGCAGAAAGATTTTTTGAAAAAGTGCTGTCGAATACTTGCAAGGGACACTCCAGAGATTGGGGTTAGTGATGGAACAGATTTGTTCCAAACAAAAAAGAGGAGAGAAACACATGGCAAAACGAAAAAAGGAAGACCCATATGACCTGTGCACCTGCTATGAGCCGACTGAACCGACGCCGGAAGAATTCATCGATCCCGGTGATCGGGAGCCGACGCTTGCAGATACCGCGTTCTATTTAACTGATGAAAATGGGATTGAGTATTATTGCTGCGGAAATACCAAGATCAAGATCACCGAGCATTTCGCAGAAGACGGAAAAAGCACGGGCGAGCTTCTGGAAGATCTCATCATCCGCGAAGCGAAGAAAAATGCCAAAGATTAACGCTTTAAATCGTTAAATTCCACAATTGAATCTGCCCCTCGCTTATTGTATAATTCCATCAGGAAGTATTGTAAGCGTGGGTTGTTT
>ONSW01000100.1 GCA_900320595.1 uncultured Eubacteriales bacterium
CATGTACCGCGTCATTTACGACTGCATCAACGAGATCGAAGCTGCCATGAAGGGCATGCTCGCGCCGAAGTTCCGCGAGAGCGTGATCGGCCACGCCGAGGTGCGCGAGACCTACAAGGTCTCGAAGATCGGAACGGTCTGCGGCTGCTACTGCCAGGACGGCAAGATCCAGCGCGGCTGCCAGGTGCGCGTACTGCGTGACAACATTGTTATTCACGAGGGTGAGCTGGCCTCGCTGCGCCGTTTCAAGGACGACGTCAAGGAAGTCGCCGCCGGCTACGAATGCGGTATGCAGATCGAAAAGTTCAACGACGTCAAGGTCGGCGACGTGATCGAATGCTTCGTCATGGAGCAGATCAACAAGTAAGCGTCGAGATAAGAGGATTCAACATGGCATCCAATAAACTCGCAAGAACGAATGACGATATTCAATTCGTTATCTCCAAGCTCCTGCGCGAGGTCAAGGATCCGCGCGTGCAGCAGGGGATGATCAGCGTGACACGCGTGGAAACAACAGGTGATCTGCGCTATTCGAAGATCTGGCTTTCCGTCCTCGGTATGAAGGATGAAAAGGAGTTCCGGCGCGGGCTGCGCTCGGCGTCCGGATACCTGCGCAAAGAGCTTGGCAACTCCATGAAGCTGCGCTATACGCCCGAGCTCGTCTTTGAGATCGACCACAGCATCGAGTACGGCGCGCACATCAACGAGGTCATCAACAGCCTCGAGATCAACCACGACGGGGATGAGGAGAATGAAAACCAGTGAAACGGCGAAGCTGTTCCTTGCAAAGGACAACTTTCTGCTGCTGACACATAAAAATCCCGACGGGGACACGCTGGGCAGCGCAAGTGCGCTGTGCAGCGCGCTGCGCCGCGCCGGAAAGACGGCTTATCTTTTCCCCAATATTGAGATCACAAAAAAATACAAGCCTTTTTCCGAGCCTTTTTTTGCACCGAAGGGGTATCAGGCGTCGTATACCGTCGCTGTGGATATCGCGACGGAAAAGCTGTTTCCGCAGGGCTTTGAGGGAAAGGCCGATTTCTGCATCGATCACCATCCCTCCAATACCAAGTATACCAAGCAGTCTCTCATTGCGCCGAGCAAGGCCTCGTGCGGAGAGATCGTCATGCAGCTCATCAAGGCGCTCAACGGAGATATTTCCCAGGAGGAAGCCAATCTTCTGTATGTCGCCGTGTCGACTGACTGCGGCTGTTTTGTCTATTCCAACACGAGGGCGGACACGCTGCGCGCGGCGGCGGAGCTGCTTGACTGCGGCGCGGACAATACGACGCTCAACGTTGCGCTGTTTCGGAAGATCTCCCAGGCGCGCATGAAGCTTGAGGGAATGATCTATTCCGGCATGGAATTCTATCGGGAGGGGCGTATATCGGTTGCGACGATCACGCAGGAGATGCTGCGTCAGACCGGCGCCACGGAAGAGGATCTGGACGATATTTCCTCTCTGGCAGGAAAAGCCGAGGACGCAGTGCTCAGCATCACGATCCGCGAGCAGCCTAACGGAGAGAGCCGTATCTCGCTCCGCTCCTCGCCGGAGGTCGACTGCAGCGAGATCTGCGCAGTGTTCGGCGGCGGCGGTCATGCGATGGCCGCAGGCTGCACGATCCAGTCCGGCCCGGAGAAGGCAAAGAAAATGCTGCTTGACGTGATCGACGAGGTCTGGAAATGAACGGCATTTTGCTTGTTGACAAGCCGCAGGACTGGACGAGCTTTGACGTTGCTGCCAAGCTGAAAGGCCTTTGCCGTACAAGACGGATCGGCCACTCCGGAACGCTTGATCCAATGGCGACCGGGCTTCTCGTTATGTTCCTCGGACGCGCAACACGCGCCGTTCCTTTTGCGGAAAACCACACAAAGCGTTATATCGCCTCCCTCAGACCCGGCGTTGTTACGGACACACAGGACATTACCGGCCACGTTTTAGAGAGCTGTTCCTGTTCCGTTTCGCCCGCAGAACTGGAGGAGGCGTTGGCTTCTTTCCGGGGGGAGATCGAGCAGATCCCGCCGATGTACAGCGCGATTCAGATAAACGGACAGCGCCTTTATGATATTGCGCGGCGTGGCGGTGAGGTCGAGCGAAGGCCGAGACCCGTCACGATCCATGAACTGAAGCTCCTGGGGCAGACGGAGGAGGGGGACTATCTCCTTGACGTTTTGTGCTCCAAG
>ONSW01000090.1 GCA_900320595.1 uncultured Eubacteriales bacterium
CTCGAGCCCGGTCACCTCTCCCGGTGCGGGTGCTTGGATCAGTTCAGCCGCACGAAGACCGCTTCGGCCAAAGGTCTTCGTGTAGCTGTATTCCGCCTCGGTGGCGGCCACATCGTTCAACAGCAGGCTGTTGAGCGAAACGCCAAAGTAATCCGCCAGCTTGACAGCCGTGCTGAGCAGGATGGGCTCGCCGCGCATGGCACAGTATACGGTGTTGCTGCCGAGACCGGTCAGCTTGGAGAGTTCCCCGCCGTTGATCCCTTCCCTTGTACACAGCACCGATACGGCCGTCGGAGCGCTGTTTCCTGCTTCCATGGTTTTCTGTGTTTTTTTCTTCTGCTTTGTCATCTTTTGTTTTTCCTTTCTTTTTTCGTGTATGCAAGCAGAAAGCGCTATGCAGGTCAGCCCTGCATAGCGCTTCCATACACCAAAGAAAGGGACTATCCCCTTTCCGGGCGCAAGAAACTCTTGCGCCCCAGCCGAAAAAAGGGTATAGTATCGCTGTAGTGTAGCGTAAGCTACTGTGCCGGTGCCCATTTCACCTGCGCAAGCACGTGGGAGCTGCCACTCTCACGTGCTGCTACTTTATTGCTTGTATTATTATTGTACCTATTTCGCTATAAAAAGTCAAGTTTTCCGCTTTTTGTGTGTTTTTCGTTTTTTGTGTGTTTTTCGCTTCAAGCAAGATATCCAAAGCTCTGCTAAAAACACGGTATCCTTCAAGCACCTCTGCCGGTTATCCGGCGGGAGGTGCTTTTGTTTTTACCAGTAGGCCGGCGCGGGAAGCTTTTTCCCGAGCAAAACCTTGCCGAAGAACACAACGTTCTGCCCGCTGTCCGCCGTGATATGAAGGCTTGCGTCCTCTCTCTCCGGGTTGGCCGAGAGCAGATGCGTCGTTCCCTCGCTGTCGCGGTGCCACTGCTTGCAGTAGACGTCTCCGTCCACAAAGAAGATCCCGGCGTCAAAATCCTTCAGCGACTCATCCCGCGCGACATACACACGCTGTCCGCTGCGGATATAGGGCTCCATGCTGTCGCCGTCGATGTCAATGCAGTAATCGGCTCCGTCCGGCACGTCGTCCCCGCACGGGAGAAGCTCATAGTCCTCCCCCTCGATCGGCGCGGCATAGCCGGCCGCGGCCGCCGTCGTGTAATGCCGGATATAGCGCAGCGCATGCAGCGAAAACGCCCCGTTGCGGGAAAGCTTCTGCCCATAGCGGACAAGCTCGCTCCGTCCCTCCGCATTCAGCGCGTCATACAGCAGATCGATCTCTCTCTGCGCCTCCGCTGTGCCGAGCCCCAGCAGCTCCGAAAGCGGAAGCTCGAACTGCTCCGCGAACGCGCGGATCTTCGAGAGCGGAAGGTCGACGTCTCCCCGCTCGATCTTTGCGATCGAGGAGCGCTCATATCCCATCCGTTCCGCCAGCTCCTGCTGTGTCAGATGAAGGCTCTTTCTGTTGACGCGAATATTGCCGTACAGCTTTTCCATTTTCATCACCGCCCCTATCGTAGCACAAACGTGAATTAAATTCAACATCTGATTGACAATTCCTGTTTTTTGGTGTTATAGTGTAGTTGTGAATTTTGTTCACATTTATAAAAATGAGGAGGGATTCCCCCGTGGCAGCGCAGCCGCGCTTCTATATCGCCATTGATATGAAAAGCTTTTATGCCTCGGTCGAATGTGTTGCGCGGGGCTACGATCCGCTCACGACGAATCTCCTGGTCGCGGACGAGAGCCGCAGCGACCAGACGATCTGTCTCGCGGTCTCTCCCTCGCTCAAGGCCATCGGCGTGCCGAGCCGTCCGCGTCTGTTCGAGGCAAAGCAGGCGATCCGCAAATACGAGCTTGCCCATCACACAACGGTGTCGTATAAGATCGCCCTCCCCCGCATGGCCGAATACGAACGCGTCAGCGCGCTGATCTACTCGATCCTCCTCCGCCACGCCGCGCCGGAGGACGTCCATGTCTATTCGATCGACGAGAGCTTTCTTGACGCCACGCCCTATCTCCAGCCCTATCTGCAGCCGGCCAGGGACGCGGGCGTCCACCCTGCGCACCTCTTTGCCATGACGATCATCCGGGACATCCTCTCCACGACGGGGATCACCGCCACCGTCGGCATCGGGACCAATCTCTACCTTGCCAAGGTCGCGATGGATATCGTGGCGAAGAAATCCCCTCCCGACCGGGACGGCGTGCGGATCGCCGAACTGAACGAGGACAGCTATAAATATCTTCTCTGGGATCACCGTCCGCTCACGGCCTTCTGGATGATCGGGCCGGGCAAGGCGCGGCGGCTGGAGCAGGCCGGGCTCTATACCATGGGCGATATTGCCCGCCGTTCCCAATGGGATGAGGAGTGGTTTTACAAGACCTTCGGCATCGACGGCGAGATCCTGATCGCCCACGCCTGGGGCAGCGACCCGGTCACCATCGCGGATATCAAGAATTATCACACCGATTCTCACAGTCTCAGCACCGGCCAGGTTCTCCCCCGGCCATACCCGTATGACGAGGCGCGCACGGTCTTCTCCGAGATGATCGACAGCCTCTGTGCCGATCTGTTTTCCAAGCGCCTTGTCTCCCCGCATTTCTCCTGGTGGGTGAGCTATGACCACAAATCTCTCGAGGCCTGTCCAAATTACGAGGGGCCGCTCGTCGTGGACTTCTATGGCCGCCTGCACCCCAAACACAGCGGCGGCAGCGTCCGGATGCTTGCCGACACCAATCTCGCCTCCGCCGCCGCGCCGCTGCTGCTCGCGTCCTTTGACGCCCACACCGACAGCCGCCTTCTCTTCCGCCGTCTCGGCGTCTGCGCCGACGACGTGCGCCTCGATAACGGCTCGTTTCAGATGAATCTCTTTGTGGACGAGGAGGCCGTCGAGCGCGACCGGCAGCTGCAGTCGACGAGCGCGACCGGCAGCTGCAGTCGACGCTTGGCGAGATCCGCGGCAAATATGGGGCTAATTCTTTATTTCTCGGGAAAAATATGCGGGAGGGCGCCACGCAATTGGAACGTAACCGTCAGATCGGCGGACATCGAAAATAGCCCTCCCTGTCGGAAAAAAAGGGGGATATTATCATGTCTGCGATCTGTCTGCCGGAGTTGGGCGCGATGCCCATGCCCCCTGCCTTTCGCTATCGTGACGTCTTGACGCGGGGTCGAAACGCCCATCCGCTCTCCGACGGTTTTTTTGCCAAGCACCCGCCCATGCCCGTCTCCCGCTGGGCGAAGATCTTCGCACCCTTTGACGCACTTTCCGGCTTCGATGAGGCGATCTCGTCGAAAGAAGTCGCCTATACCGCCCGTCGGACGCCGGACGCGGACGCCGCGGCCGAGCTGAACCGCCGTCTCGCGATTCTCTCCCGCCTGGCCGCAAGCGGCCGTCTCGCGCGCCGAAGCCGTGCCCTTGTCGAGGTCACCGCTTTCGTTCCCTGCGCCGATCCCAACCACGCCGCCTTCGGCCGCGGGGGCCGCTATGAGTGTTTTGCCGGAACCCTCCTGCGTCTCGATCCGGAGATCTCCCGTTCCCTCACGCTCTGCACGGATGGCAAGCCTGTGACGATCTTCTTTGACGATATCCTGCGCATCGAGAGCGATTCGGGCATCTTTGACTCTGATTGGCAGGAACAGTCTCTCCGACCTGTTTCACTATAAGGATGGTGTCTTTTATGTGCTGTCGATATTATATGGAACTCTCGCCGGAGCTCCGCCCCTATATTGAAGCCGCGGATCGCTCCCCGCTGAAGGAAAAGCTTGTCGACCGCCTGGCCAGGCCCCTGGTGTCCTCGGGC
>ONSW01000026.1 GCA_900320595.1 uncultured Eubacteriales bacterium
CTTATTTTTGCATAAGCTGTTCTTACATTGTTCAATTTTCAAGGTACATCCCCGCTCCCTCTTCCAAGGGGGCAGCTTGTTTAATATAGCACAGAGGAAAGCGTTTGTCAAGAAAATCTTTTTCTTTTTTCAAACTTTTTTCAGGCCTTCGGCCGCTTTCATGTCCGCCTCTCACAGGCGCTCGGCTAATATAACACCGAAAAAGCCCTTTGTCAAGCGGTTTTTTTACTTTTTTTCCATGTTTTTTCAAGCCTCTAAATATTGCGGTAAAATTGGGAAATACTACACCACATGTATGATCATCTGATGAAAAAGGACGCTCCCTTTCCCGGGAATCGGACGGAATATGACGCGCCGGTCTGCGCCCGTGAGCTGCGGCGGATCTTCCGGCACTGCGCCGATTTTCAGGAGCGCACGATCCATGTCGGCGGCGAAGGGCAGCTTTCGCTCTGCGTGTTCTGGCTTGACGGGCTGATCTCGTCCGAGGAGGCCGCGGAGAGCGTGCTGCGTCCGCTGACCGATCCGCGCCGCTGCGGCGCGGCGGACGAGGAGGGCTGCTTTGCCGCGCTTTTGGACGGCGGGGTGTTCTGCCCCTCGGTCTGCGCGCGCGACAGCCTTGAGGAACTCTGCGACGACATCACGCACGGCCGCTGCGCCCTCGTCTTCGATTCGCTTGGTCGGGCGCTGAGCTTTGACGTGCGCAGCTCGGCCGCGCGTGCGGTGGGCGAGCCGACGCTGGAAAAATCCCTTAAAGGCAGCAAGGACAGCTTTGTCGAGACGCTGCGCGCCAACACGGCGCTTGTGCGGCGCCATGCCGCCACGCCGCGGCTGAAGATCGCCGAGAGCAGTCTCGGCCGGCAGTCCCGCACGCGCGTCGCCGTGCTCTTTATCGAGGGGGCGGCGGACGGCGCGGTCGTGCGGGAGCTGGCCGCGCGGCTGGCGCGGATCGACGTCGAGGCGCTCGTCTCACTTGGCACGCTGGAGGGGCAGCTTGCCGACAAGCCGCGCTCGCCCTTTCCGCAGCTGCTCCATACCGAAAAGCCGGACCGGCTCGCCTCCTATCTCGCATGCGGGCGCATCGGCATCCTGGTCGACGGGATCCCGATCGCGCTGGTTCTGCCCGTGCGCTTTGCCGATTTCATGAAGGTCACCGGCGACGGCTGCATGAACGCGCTCGTCGTCGCGGTGCTGACGGCGCTGCGCTATCTGGCGCTGGTGCTGGGGATGTTCCTGCCGGCGCTGTACGCGGCCGTGGCGTCGTTCCACCAGGAGATGCTGCCCACCAAGCTGCTGCTGTCGATCATCGAGGCCAAGCGCGACGTGCCGTTTTCGACTTCGGCGGAGATCGTGGGGCTGCTCATCGCCTTTGCGCTGCTGCAGGAGGCCGGACTGCGGCTGCCGAACCCGGTGGGCGACACGGTCTCGATCATCGGCGCGCTGATCGTGGGGCAGGCGGCAGTGGAGGCGCGGCTGGTCAGCCCGATCGCGATCATCGTCGTGGCCGTGTCGGGCATTGCCTGCTATACGATGCCCTCTCAGGACATGGGCTCGGCCGTAAGGCTGTGCCGCGCGCTGTTTCTGTTCGGCGCCATCGCGGCGGGGCTGTACGGCGTGGCGCTGCTCTGCTGTCTGCTTGCCTCCCATCTCGCCGCGATCGAGAGCTTCGGCGCAAGCTATACCGCGCCGCTCGGCAGCAGCGACGGCCGCGCGCTGCTGCGCATCCTGTTTCCGGCGGCGCAGGAGCGCAAAGGGCGGCGCGCGAACGCACCGCTTTTTTCAAAGGAGAAAGAGCCATGAAGAGGCTTTGCAGCTTCCTTATTATAATAGGTATCCTTCCTGCACTCACGGGCTGTGCGCTCTTCCCGTCGAAGCTGCACGGGGTCGAGCGGCTGCTGGTCGTGCAGGCCATGGGCGTCGACGCCGCGGACGGCGCGGTGCGCCTTTCGATGGTCTCGACCGCCGACAGCAGCCGCGGCGAGGGGCCGGTCCGTCTGTCCGGCAGCGGCGCGACGATCCGGGACGCGGCGGACGACATCATCTCGCGCACGACGGAGGAGGAGCTTCTGTGCGCGCACACCGGGCAGATCCTGCTGGGCGAAGAGCGAGCGCGCGGCGGGATCGACGGCGTGCTGCGCTATGTCTGCCGTTCGCGGGAGATCCGGATGGACGTGCCGCTGCTCATCGTGCGCGGCGACAGCGCCGAGCGCGCGCTGCTTGACACGGGCGACGAGCGGATCGGCGCGGCGGAGATCCTGGAATCGCTGCGTGCCGCGGCGCCGGCAAGGGACGGCTTTTCCCCGCCCTCGGTCGCGCGGATCGCGGGGCAGCTCGAGGAGGGCGGCTGCGCGCTGACCGCGGCGGTAAAGGTCACCGCGGCCTCCGAGCGTTCGGAGGACGGCGCGCCGCTGACCCTTGCCCCCGCCGGCTGCGCCGTGATCCGGGACGGCGCGCTTGCGGGCTTTATCGAGCAGGAGGACGTCGCGGCGCTGGATCTGCTCGGCGGCGCGCGAGGGGTGCACGATTTTGTCGTGACCGACGCCGAGGGGCAGCGCGTCACGCTGCAGACCGCGCCGGGGCGCGCGGACGTGGTGCCGCTGCGCGGCGAGACGGGCGAGCTCCGCGGCGCGGAGATCGCGGTCGCACTCAGCGCCTCGGTGACAGAGATCGACGGGCGGGGCGCGCTTTCAAGCGGGGAGTACGCCGACGCGCTCGCCGCGCTGCTCGAGCGCGAGATCCTGCGCCGCGCCGGGAATCTGGTGCAGCTGGAAAAGACGCTCGGCGCCGATTTCCTGGGGCTCGGGGAGCGGATCGCGCTGCGCTCCTCCGCCCGCGAGCGCGCGCTGGACGAAGAGAGCGGCGTGAACTTTGCCTCGCTGCCGCTCCGGCTTTCGGTGAGCGTGTCGATCAGCCATTCAAACGATGTGAGGGACGGATGATGCGAACAGAGGATGGGATCAGCGGCCGTCAGCTTGCCGCGACGGGCTTTGTGCTGATGCTCTCGCCGGCGCTGCGGCTGTTTCCGGCCGCGGCGGCCGCCTGGGCGGGGAAGGGCGTATGGCTTTCGGCGCTGCTGGCCTTTCCGCCCGCCGCGCTCTATCTGTGGCTGTTTCGGCGTCTTGCCGAAAAAAGGCGCGCCGGGGAGGGACTCGGCGAGCTGATCGCGCGCGCCGCGCCGGGTCGCGCGGGGCGGATGGCGCTGCTAATGCTTACTCTGTGGCTGTGCGTGTATGCCGGGTTTGTCCTCCGCTCCGGGGCGGACCGCCTTCTCGTCACGGTCTATCCGAACACGCCGCCCGCTTTCTTTATTCTGACGATGCTCCTCGCCGCGCTGCTCGCCTCGCTCATCCCGCTGCGCGCCGCCGCGCGGACGGCGGGGCTCTTTCTCGCGCCGATCGCGCCGATCCTGACGCTCGTATTGCTCGCCGCGCTCCCCGCCGTGCGGAAGGGGAATCTGCTGCCGCTTTCGCCCGCCGATCTGCCGGGCGTGCTGGGCGGGACGCTCGCGGCGCTCGACGTGCTGCTGTGGGCGATAGGCGCCGCGGCGATCCTGCTGCCCGGCGTGAGACGAGGCGGCGTGCCTTATGGTCGGCTGCTCCCCGCTCTTGCCGCGGCCTGCGGCGTGCTTGCGCTGCTGGGGGCAGATACTGTCGGCAGCTTCGGCGCGGCGCTGACACAGGAGCTGTCCTGGCCGTTTTTCTCGCTGGTGCGCAACCTGGTCTTTTTCCGCAGCATCGAGCGCGTCGAGGCGCTGGTCGTGGCGCTGTGGGTCTTTCCGGATTTTCTGATCGCGGCGCTGTTTTTGCGCGCGGCGCGGCACGCGCTTTCGCTATCGCTCGGGCGGCGGTGGCCGCTTTTTGCCGACAGGCAGAGCGCCTCCGCCTTGTGCGCGGGGGCGGCCGCGGCCTTTGCGCTGCTCGCGGTGCCGGACGGGAAGGCGCTTACGCTGCTCTCCGGGACGGTCATTCCCGGCGTCAGTCTCTTTTTCGCGCTGGTGTTCTTTCCCGCTCTGCTCGGTCTCGGCCGGCTGCGCGGGAGGATATAAAAATCCCGGTCTCTCAAAAAGAGAAACCGGGATTTATTGATAATTCGTTTTATCCGAGATAGTCCGTCAGCTTCAGCGCGGCGACGTCGTCGTTGAGCGTCAGGACGCTCGCGTCGATGCGGTTTTTCATCAGCTCGTTGAACTGGTTGTCGGCATAGAGTCTGCGCGCCGAGACCGGCGTGCCGTCGTCGGAAAGGGTTACGGTCGCGTCCGCGTTCAGCGGCAGGCGCATGATGACGTGATAGCCGTGGGCGGAGAGGACCGGCTCGGACACCTCGTAGTCGGCAAGGGCCTTGACGGCGTTCTCGAATTCCTCGACCATCATGCCGGGGACGAAGACGTAGCCGTCGGGATAGTCGACCCGGCCGGGATCCTCGCAGTACTGCTCCTTGAGTTCGGCAAAGCGTTTGGCGCGCGCCTCGGGGTCCTCGATCGCGCGCAGCTCGGCCGAGACAGCCTCGGCCTGCTCCAGCTTTTCAGCGACCGTCGCCTCGTCGAGCGGAGCATAGCTGTCGTCGACGGTGCGGAAGAGGATGTGCGCGGCGCTTAAATACTCGTTCTCCTCGAGGTAGGCAAGCGCGTCCTCTTCTGTGACAGACTCGGCGTTTTCGCCGTAGATCGTCCGGAAGATACCCTCAAAGAGGTAACTGGCGCGGTTCATGCGGTCGTACATCTCGCGGCTGAGATCGTTTTCGGCGAGGTAGGCGTTGAAGTCCTCCTCGCTCGCACCCTCGCCGCAGGACGCGTCGATATCAGAGCGGAGCTGCTCTGCGAGCGCGGCCTCGTCCTCCGCCGTCAGCTTGACATCGTATTCCTTTGCCATCGCCTCGAGCGTGGCGAGCTGGCGGACGCAGTCCTGCGCCATATCCAGCGTGTACTCGGCAAAGGTCTGCTCGCTGTCGGCGCTGAGCTTGTCGTCCCAGTCGAGGCTCTGGCCGTACATCGCCATCGTATAGATATGGTTCTGCGCCTGGCTGCCCATCTCGGCGATCCAGTAATAATACTCATCCCAGCTGACCTCGCGGCCGTCGACGTCGCCGACGATCTCATCCGGCGCGTGCAGCGCGCGGATCGCGGCCAGGTCGAGCGTGCGGACCGGCGTCTCTTCAGCCGCAGCGTCCCCGGCGCTCTCTTCCGCGGCGGGAGCTGTGACCGCATTGGCGCCCTCCTCGGCGGGCGCGGGCTCCTCGGTCTCGGCTGCGGGCGCCGGGGACGGCTCCGCGCTGTTTTTGGCGGCGAAATAGCCGAGGCCGCAGCCCAGTGCCAGGCAGGCTACGAGCAGGATGATGACAAACTTTTTCATGGCATTTTCTGTCCTTTCGCAAAAAGCGTTGCATTCTTTCGCATGATAATCCTTTTTCCCTCCCGAGACAAGAGCAAAGAGAAAATGTTTTTTAATTTTTCATCTTTTTCCCGCCGCTCCAGTCACGGGCAAAAGCGCGCGCCTCGTCGATCACGCGCCGCTTGTCGCGGATCTTGAGACTCAAAGCAGGCTTCGAGCCGGCCTCGACGCGCAGTCTGCCGCGGTATTCCTCGCGCGCATAGAGCTCCGATACCTTTTCCATGTCAAAATCGCTGACGGTAAAGCGGAGACAGCCCTGCTTCTGGGAGATGTCGGTGATACCGGCCGTGCCCGCCTCGCCGCGCAGCAGCGAGATGTGGATGAGGGAATTGACGCTCGCGGGCGGATCGCCGAAGCGGTCGATCAGCTCGTCGGTCAGATCGTCGGCCTCGGCCTCGGTGCGGATGAGCGCGATGCGCCGGTAGAGATCCATACGCTGCTCGGACGAGGGGACATAGCGGTCGGGGATCGAGGCCGCGACGGCGAGATCGGCCGAGCACTCGGCCTTTTTCTCCACCGGGATGCCGCGCGCCTCGAGCACAGCCTCGGAGAGCAGCTTCATATACATATCATAGCCCACGTCGACCATATGACCGGACTGCTCGGCGCCGAGCAGGTTGCCCACGCCGCGGATCTCAAGGTCGCGCATCGCGATCTTGATGCCGGAGCCGAAGGCGGCGAAGTCGCGGATCGCGTTCAGGCGCTTTTCGGCGATCTCGGTGAGCACCTTGTCGCGCCGGAAAGTCAGATAGGCCGAGGCGCGCCGGGTCGAGCGCCCCACGCGCCCGCGGATCTGGTGCAGCTGGGCAAGACCCAGCTTATCGGCGTCCTCGATGATGAGGGTGTTGACGTTGGGGATGTCGATGCCGGTTTCGATGATCGTCGTGCAGACGAGCACCTGCGTCTCGCCGGAGACGACGTTTTCCATCACGGCGGCGAGCATGGCCTTGTCCATCCGGCCGTGGGCGGCGGCGATCGTCACGTCCTCGCCCAGCACGTCGCGCAGCTTGCGCGTCGTGCGCTCGATGTCCTCGATGCGGTTGTGGAGATAATACACCTGGCCGCCGCGCTGCAGCTCGCGCCGGATCGCGTCGGCGATCACGCCCCAGTCGTGCTCCATCACAAAGGTCTGGACGGGCAGCCGGTCCTCCGGCGGCTCCTCGATGTTGGACATGTCGCGGATGCCGGACATGGCCATGTTCAGCGTGCGGGGGATCGGCGTGGCCGAGAGCGTCAGCACGTCGACGCCGCGGGAGAGCTCCTTGATGTGCTCCTTGTGCGCCACGCCGAAGCGCTGCTCCTCGTCCACGACGAGCAGGCCGAGATTTTTAAACTGCACGTCCTTCGACAGCAGCCGGTGCGTGCCGATGACGAGATCGCACTTGCCGCTTCGCAGCTCCTCGAGCACCTTGGCGCTCTGCGCGCCGGTGCGGAAGCGGCTGAGCACCTCGATCGTGACGGGAAAGCCGAAAAAGCGCTGCAGCGCCGTCTGGTAATGCTGCTGCGCCAGAACGGTCGTCGGGACGAGGATCGCGGCCTGCTTGCCGTCGAGCACGCACTTCATCACCGCGCGCAGGGCGACCTCGGTCTTGCCCACGCCCACGTCGCCGCAGAGAAGGCGGTCCATCGGCACGGCGGATTCCATGTCGCGCTTGATCTCCGAAACGCAGCGCAGCTGATCCTCGGTCTCGGTATAGCCGAAGTTTTCCTCAAATTCCTTCTGCCACTCGCTGTCCGGCGAAAAGGCATAGCCCGGCAGACGCTGCCGCTCGGCGTACAGGCGGATGAGCTGGTCGGCCATGTCCTTGGCGGCGCTCTTGGCGCGCGAGCGGGTCTTCGCCCACTCTGCGCCGCCCATCTTCGACAGGCGCACCTCGCGGTCCTCGCCGCCGCCGGTATATTTGGTGACGAGATCCAGCTGGGAGGCCGGGACGTACAGGCTGTCCGTGCCGGCGTACTGGATCTTGATATAGTCCTTGTCAAAGCCGTCGACCTGCATCTTCACGATGCCGGCAAAGCGGCCGATGCCGTGGTTTTCGTGCACGACATAGTCGCCCACGGAGAGGTCGGCATAGCTCTCGATGCGCACGCGCCCGGCGGGGAGAGCTTTCTTTGCGCGCTTCTTCCCCGGCGCGCGCAGCAGCTGCGCGTCCGTCAGCACGGCGAGACGGATCGCGGGGTATTCCATGCCCGCCGAGATCGCGCCGATCGCGATAAAGCACGCGCCTTCGTCCGGCATGCGCGTCAGGCTTTCAAAGAACGGGGCGGCGATGCCGCGCGCGGAGAAAAACTCCTGCAGCACCTTTGCCCGCCTCTCGTCGCCCGCGAGGACGACGACGCGGTAATTCTGCTTTACATACGCCGTCACGTCGTCGGCCGCGGCCTGGGCGTTGCCGGCATAGGTCGTCAGCTGCTTGGCGGCGACGGAGGTCAGCGTGCGCGGGGGAAGGGGACTGCGCCCGACGGCAAAGGCGTCGGCCATATAGACGGGGAAGTCGGAAAGCCGGTGCAGCAGCTCGTCAAAGCCCAGCGCAAAGCTGTCGGGCGAGACGGCGGCCTCGCCGCGGCGGACAAGCTCGGCGATGTCGTCGCGCAGCCCTTTGGCCCAGTCGCGCGCCTTTTCGGCGCAGCGGTTCGGCTGGTCGAGAAAGACGAGCGCGTCGGGCGAGAGATAGTCCGCGCCGCAGGCCATGGGGTAGATCATCTCCATGTACTTGTCGGCGCTTTGCAGCACGATCCCGGCGCCGAGCTTTTCCGCGTCGGAGCGGATCGTGACGGCGGCCTTCTGCGCGCTCTCGCTCGCGCGGCGGCGCTCATAGCGCGCCGCCCAGCTTTCAAGCTCTGAGCGCAGCGCCTCGACGCCGCCCTCGCACAGGGCGGGCACGGTCTCGGCCGCGGGGAGGATCGTGCAGCGCTCGATGCGGTCGGTGCGGCGCTGGTCGGAGACGGAAAAATGCCCCATCGAATCGACGGTGTCGCCCCAGAACTCGACGCGCACCGGCTCATTTTCGAAGGGGGAAAAAAAGTCCAGGATGCCGCCGCGCACGGCGAACTGACCCGGGCCCTCGACCTGGTCGGTGCGGCTGTAGCCGCAGCGGACGAGCGCGTCGGTGACGTCCTCCATGGCGATCTCGCCGCCGTCGGTGATCGTAAAGGACGCGCGGCGCAGCGCCTCCGGCGGGAGCGTGCGCTGCATCAGGCCGCTGACAGAGGCCGTGACGATCGGCGCGCCGCTCTCCATCGCCCACAGGGCGGCGAGGCGCTTTTGCTCCATCTGGCGGGAGACGGCCTCGCTCTCGTAAAAGGTGAACTCGCGCAGCCCGAGCGTGACGGTCTCCTCGCCGCACATGGCCGCAAGGTCGCGCGCCATGTTCTCCGCCGCCGTGTCGTCGGGGCAGATCACGACGAGCGGGCGCTCGAGCCGGCCGCGCAGCGCGGCGGCCAGATTGGCGCGGTGGACCGCTCCGAGCCCGGAAATGAGCGCGGGAAGTCCTCCGCTCTCCGCAAGGGAGGGGAGGGCGGCGGCTTCCCGGTTTTCAAATATCTGGTCAAAAAGGATGTTCATCGTGAGGGATTATATCATGGAAAGAGGCGGAAATCAATCGCTTGCGGGGAACGGACTGACGGAAGCATGGAATGTTCTTCTATGCCGGCTGTTCGCTGAATTGATAGCTGGTCAGTGTCCATTTTCTCTTTGCTCGTGCAAAGAGAAAGTGGACAAAAAGAGAAAGCACGCCAGGGGAAGGGATTTCGATTTCCCTTCCCCTGGACCCCTTCCTTGAAACGATTCAAGAGGGGGGTACCCCCTCTTAAAAATCTCCCCTCCGCGGTGCGCGGAGGAAAAACCAAAAGCCACTTAAGAAGTTCAAAAGTCTTTTCTTGCGGAAACGGCGGGGTGAATCAAAAGCGGGGGCAGCCCCCGCTTTTGTCGTTTCAATTAGGGGGAGTCCAGAGAGGGGAAGAAATCGAAATCTTCCCCTCTCTGGTGTCTTTCTCTTTCTCTCTTTCTCTTGGACAAGCAAGAGAAAGAGAAAATACGCAGCTTCTGATCTGTAAAGAGTGTTTAAAAACCTCGCGCAGCTTTCAATTCCGCAAAAGGCTGTATTATTCCCCGCTCTTCGTTACCGGCTTGAGATCGATCATCCGGCTCATGGCCATGGGCGTGAGGACGCGGTTGTAAAAATCCGCGAGCACGCGGTGATAGACCAGCGTGATGTCCTCCTTCCCGACGATGGGCTTGACAAAGACGTGCGCCTTCGTACCGGAGATGCGGTAGTCGCTCTCGATCTCGCTGTAGCCGAAGCGCGAAAAGAACTTAAATAGCTTTTTCAGATGATCCGGCTCGGGATCGTCAAACTCGGTCAGCTCGGCGATGATGCCCTGGCGGTCGGCATAGCGCTTGTTTAAAAGGCGCATCGTCTGGATGCCGAGCCCCTTTCCGCGATACCACGGAAAGACCGCCATGTACTTGAGCAGCACATAGCCGTAAAGGCTCTTCACGCCGCACAGCGCATAGGCCACCTCGAGATTCGTCTCGTCGTCATAGACGATCAGCAGCTCCTGCTCGCCGCGGGAGATCGCGCGGTGGATCGCGAGCTTGCCCAGCAGCTCCTCGCTGTCAAAGTCGATCTCCATCAGACCGTAATACCGCTCGAGATCGCGGTGGCCGCCCTTTCGGATTGTCAGCATGGTTGCTCATCCTCCCTGCTTTGTCCGGCAAAGCTCTGCGCGCGGACAAGCCCCGCGTAGACGCCATTTTGTTTCATCAGTTCCGCGTGCGAGCCCCTCTCGACGATCCCTTCGCCCTCGATGACCGCGATCGTGTCCGCGTGGCGGATAGTGGAAAGGCGGTGGGCGATGATGATGCTCGTGCGCCCCTCGCTGAGCGCGTCGAGCGAGGACTGGATGCGCTGCTCGGTCACGGTGTCGAGCGCGCTGGTCGCCTCGTCGAGGATCAGGATCTTCGGGTTTTTCAGAAAAATGCGCGCGATCGAGATGCGCTGCTTCTGCCCGCCGGAGAGCATCACGCCCCGCTCGCCGATATAGGTGTCATAGCCGTTCGGCATGGCCATGATCTCGTCGTGGATCTCGGCGCGCACTGCGGCGGCGACGATCTCCTCGTCGGTCGCGTCGCCCCGGCCGTAGCGGATGTTTTCCCGCACGGTGCCGGCGAACATGAACACGTCCTGCTGCAGCATGCCGATCGAGCGGCGCAGACTGGCCTGGGTGAGGTCGCGCACGTCGTGGCCGTCGACGAACACGCCGCCGCCCGTCACGTCGTACAGACGCGGCAGCAGCTGGCAGAGCGTGGTCTTTCCGCCGCCGGATGGGCCGACGACGGCGAGGCACTGCCCCGGCTCGATCGTGAGATCGATATGGCTCAGGACCGGGATGCCGTTTGAGTAGGCAAAGCTGACGTCGCGGTATTCGATCCGTCCCTCGACGCGCTCAAGCGTTTCGGCGCCGGGGCGGTCTTTGATCTCCGGCTCGGTGCGCATGATCTCGAGAAAGCGCTCAAAGCCCGCCGCGCCCTGCATATACTGCTCGGAAAACTGGGCGAGCTTGCGCACGGGCGTGACAAAGGTCGAAACATACAGCGAGAAGGTGATCAGATTGACGAAATCCATCTTCCCCTGCATGATCAATAGTCCGCCGACCGTGATGACGACGACCTGCATGATGCCGGTCGTGAACTCCATGCCGCTCATGAAAAGCCCCATGGACTTGTAATACTCCACCTTTGCGCCCCGGAACAGGGCGTTTGCCTCCTCGAACTTGTCGTGCTCGACGTGCTCGTTGGCAAAGGCCTTGGCCGTGCGGATGCCGGAGATGCTGCTTTCGATGGCGGAATAGATGTCCGCGGTCTTGCGCTTGACCTCGACGTTGGCGCGCTTCATGCGCAGGCGCTGGGAGAGCGTGAACCACAGACACACCGGCAGGATCACCGCAAGCGGGAGCGCGAGCTGCCACTGCAGCGTAAAGAGCACGATGAGCGCACCGAGGATCGTCAGCGTGCAGATCACGATGTTCTCCGGCCCGTGGTGAGAAAGCTCCGTCACCTCGAAGAGGTCGGAGGTGATGCGGCTCATCAGCACGCCGGTGCGATTTTTGTCATAAAAGCTGCAGGATAGATCCTGCATGTGGGTAAAGATGTCGCGGCGCATGTCCGATTCGGTCAGCACGCCCATGCGGTGGCCTACGACCGTGATGATGTAATACAGCACGCTCTTGAGGAAATAGGCCGCGATCATGATCCCCATGACGACGAAGAAGGTCGCAAACAGCTTCTGCGGCAGCAGCGTGTTCATCGCCGTGCGCGAGACATAGGGGAAGACAAGGTCGATCACCGCCACGGCCAGCGCGCAGACCATATCGATGGCGAAGAGGCCCTTGTGCGCGAACACATAGGCCATAAAGATCTTCAGCGGCTTGTCGTGGTAATTGATGTTCAAGCTTGCTCCCTCACAATGCGCTCGCGCGCCGCGACGGCCAGCGCGTCGCAGCGGTTGTTAAAGGCGTTTTCGGCGTGACCCTTGACCCAGTGATAGTGCAGCTCGTGCTTTTCCGTGAGCGCGAGCAGCCGCTCCCACAGATCGGGGTTGAGCGCCGGTTTTTTGTCCGGCTTTTTCCAGCCGTTTTTCTTCCATTTGACCGCCCAGCCCTTGTCGAGCGCGTCGATGACGTATTTCGAATCGGAATACAGCTCGACCACGCAGGGCTCGCGGAGCGCCTCAAGCGCCGTGATGACGCCGAGAAGCTCCATGCGGTTGTTGGTGGTCATGCTCTCCGCGCCGGAGAGCTCCTTTTCCCGCCCGGCGTAGCGCAGGATCGCGCCCCAGCCCCCCGGGCCGGGATTGCCGCTGCACGCGCCGTCGGTATAAATTTCAACAGTCTTCATTGGCGTGTTGCTTCTTGTCTCCGATGATCTCCGACGGCGCGTGCTGCCATGTCCGGCGGTTGCCGCGCAAGCGGCGAGCCGGACGGCTTTTGATCTTCGAGGCGGCGAAGCCGTCCTCGCCGTCGGTGTAGATTTCTACTGTTTTCATACATTTCTCCGAGTGTCTAGTTTCTAGTGTCTAGTTTCTAGCGGCGCTCTACTAGACACTAGAATCTAGAAACTATCAACGGCGGCGGCGCTCAAGCAGCACGCGGTACTCGCTGCGGTCGATGATGCCGGCCTCGAGAAAGCCGTCCAGCTGCTTTTTCCAGTGCTCCTGCGCGTCCTCGGCGCCGAGGCGATAGCCGGTGACCTGGTCGTGGGAGTGCGCCCGGGCCGTGCCGCCCCGGAAGGAACGGATGCCGTCAAAGCGCTTTTTCGCGCGCACCCTGGCAAGGCGCGTGAGCGTAACGGCCACCAGCACAACAGCCAGCACCGCCACGATGCCGACGACGATCTGCATGTCGTCGAGCGAAAACCCCTCTCCCCGGAAAAGGCGGGAGAGCCGGTAGGCGAGATCGTCAAAGTCGACGGTGTTGATCAGCCACACCACGAGGAAGAAAACGGCGACCCAAAGGCCGGAGCCCTTTTTCTTCGGCTTCTGCTGCTTGTTTTTGTTGTCCATGCTCAGCTCTCCTTTCTTTTATAAGGGGCGTGTGCTTATTCTTCGCTTTCGGCCGCGGTTTCGTCGGTCTCGGCTTCCTCGGTCTCCGGCTCGGTCTTTTCGATGTCGATGACGCGGCTGCCCTCGGCCAGTCTCATGACGCGCACGCCCTGCGTGGCGCGCCCGAGGCGCGAGATGCGCTCGACCGGGGTGCGGATGATCGTGCCGTCGTTCGTGATGACGAGCAGGTCGTCCGACTCGCCCACCATCTTGATCGCGGCCACGCCGCCGGTCTTGTCCGTGACGGTATAGTTCTTCACGCCCACGCCGCCGCGGCTGTGGACGCTGTATTCGCCGATGTCCGTGCGCTTGCCGTAGCCCTTTTCGGTGATGGAGAGGACGTCTCTGCCCTCGCCGGTGGCGCCGGCGCCGACGACGAAGTCGCCGCCGCGCAGACGGATGCCGCGCACACCGATGGCCGTACGGCCGGTCGCGCGCACGTCGGTCTCGTTGAAGCAGACGGCCATGCCGCCGTGGGTGGCGATGAAGATCTGCTCGTCGCCCGCGGTCTGCAGGACGGAGATCAGTTCGTCGCCCTCCTCAAGCGTCAGCGCTCGGATGCCGCTTGCGCGGATGTTTTTCAGCGCGGACTGCTCCATGCGCTTGACCGTGCCGTTGCGCGTGACGAAGACGAGGTAGCTGCCCATGTCGATGCCGCGGCCGCAGATCATCGCGCTGATCTTTTCATCGGGCTCGATCTGCAGGATGTTGACGATGTTCGTGCCGCGCGCGTTGCGCCCGGCCTCCGGGATCTGGTAGCCCTTCTTGATATAGGCACGTCCGCGGTCGGTGAAGAGCAGGATGTTGTCGTGGGTCGAGGCGGTAAAGACCGTTTCGGTATAGTCCTCGTCCTTGGTGGCCATGGCTCTGACGCCGCGGCCGCCGCGGCCCTGGGCGCGATACTCGCCGACAGGCAGACGCTTGATATAGCCGCCGTGGGTCAGTGTGTAGACGCACTGCTTCTCCTCGATGAGATCCTCGATGTCGATCTCGTCCTCGACGTCCTGGATCTCGGTGCGGCGCTCGTCGCCGTACTTGTCGCGGATCGCGATCAGCTCCTCCTTCAGCACCTGGCGGATCATCTCCGGCGAGGCGAGCAGCTCTTTATAATACGCGATCTTCTCCTCGAGCTCCTTATACTCCTGCTCGAGCTTTTCGCGGTTGAGCCCCTGCAGCTGGATCAGGCGCATATCGCAGATGGCCTGCGCCTGGACCTCGGAGAGGGAGAAGCGCTCCATCAGGTTCTGCTTGGCGTTGTCATAGCTTGAACGGATGATGCGGATGACCTCGTCGATGTTGTCCTGGGCGATCAGCAGGCCTTCGAGCAGGTGGGCGCGCTCCTCCGCCTTGCGCAGATCGTAGCGCGTGCGGCGGACGATGATGTCCTCCTGGAAGGCCAGATACTCGTCGAGGATGTGGCGCAGGGAGAGGATCCTGGGCTGGGTCTGGTTGTTGACCAGCGCCAGCATGTTGATCGAAAAGCTCGACTGCATGGCCGTCTGGGCAAAGAGACGGTTGAGCACGACCTGGGGGTTGGCGTCGCGCTTGAGCTCGATGACGATGCGCATGCCGTTGCGGTCGGTCTCGTCGCGCAGGTCGGAAATGCCCTCAAGGCGCTTTTCGTGCACCTGGTCGGCGATGTTCTTGATGAGCTGCCGCTTGTTGACCTGATAGGGAAGCTCCGTGACGATGATGCGGGTGCGGCTGTCGCGGCCGTACTCCTCAAATTCGGTGCGGGCGCGCATGATGACGCGGCCGCGGCCGGTGGCGTAGGCCTGGCGGATGCCGCTGCGGCCCATGATGATGCCCTTCGTCGGGAAGTCCGGCCCCTTGATGTATTTCATCAGATCGGCCAGCTCGCACGCCGGGTCGTCGAGGACGCAGACGCAGGCGTCGATGACCTCGGCGAGGTTGTGGGGCGGGATGTTCGTCGCCATGCCGACGGCGATGCCGCTCGAGCCGTTGACCAGCAGGTTCGGGAAGCGGGAGGGCAGCACGCGAGGCTCTTTTCTCGTCTCGTCAAAGTTCGCATCCCAGTCGACCGTCTCCTTGTCGATGTCACGCAGCATCTCATTGGAGATCTTGGAAAGTCTCGCCTCCGTGTAACGGTAGGCGGCAGGGGGGTCGCCGTCGACCGAGCCGAAGTTGCCGTGGCCGTCGACGAGCATATAGCGCATGGAAAAGTCCTGCGCAAGACGCACCATCGCGTCGTAAACCGAGGCGTCGCCGTGGGGATGGTAATGACCCAGCACGTCGCCGACGCAGGTGGCGGATTTCTTAAAAGGCTTGTCCGAGGTAAGTCCGCCCTCGTACATCGTATACAGGATGCGGCGGTGGACGGGCTTCAGGCCGTCGCGCACGTCAGGCAGGGCGCGCCCGACGATGACGGACATGGCATAGTCGATATAGCTCGTCTGCATTTCGCCGACCAGCTCGGATTCGGTGATCGCCTGATTCGGGAAAGCGATATCTTCCGGCTTGTAATCGCGTTTATGTGCCATTTTAACCCCACCTCCTTAAATATCCAGATTCACGACGTATTTTGCGTTCTGCTCGATCCACTCGCGGCGCGGCTCGACCTCCTCGCCCATCAGGACGGTGAAGACCTGGTCCGCGGCGATGGCGTCGCCGATCGTGATACGCCGCAGCGTGCGCTGCTCGGGGTCCATCGTGGTCTCCCACAGCTCGTGCGGATCCATTTCGCCAAGGCCCTTGAAGCGCGAGATGTCGACCTTGACGTTGGGGTTGTCGCCGCGCAGCTCGGCGCTGATGCGGTCGCGCTGCTCGTCGGAATAGGCGACGCGCTGCGTCTTGCCGCGCGAGAGCTTATAAAGCGGCGGCACGGCGGAGTAGACATAGCCCTTTTCAATCAGCGGGCGCATATAGCGGAAGAAGAAGGTCAGCAGCAGCGTGCGGATATGGCTGCCGTCGACATCGGCATCGGCCATGATGATGATCTTGTGATAGCGCAGCTTGTCGATGTTGAACTCATCCCCGATGCCGGCGCCGAGCGCCACGATCAGAGGATAGAGCTTGTCGTTGCCGTAGATTTTGTCGGCGCGCGCCTTTTCGACGTTGAGCATCTTGCCCCACATCGCAAGGATCGCCTGGAAGCGGCTGTCGCGGCCCTGGATGGCAGAGCCCGCGGCGCTGTCGCCCTCGACGATATAGATCTCGCACAGCGAGGGATCGCGCTCGTTGCAGTCCTGCAGCTTGTCGGGCATCTGGCCGGATTCGAGCCCCGTCTTGCGGCGCACGGATTCCTTGGCCTTGCGCGCGGCCTCGCGGGCGCGGTTGGCCATCATGGCCTTTTCGAGGATGGCCTTGGCCGTGGCCGGGTGCTCCTCGAAATAGGTGGCAAGCTGGTCGCTGACGATGTTGTCGACGAGCGTGCGGATATAGGCGTTGCCGAGCTTCTGCTTGGTCTGGCCCTCAAACTGGGCCTCGGGCAGCTTGACGGAAATGATGGCGGAAATGCCCTCGCGCACGTCCTCGCCGGAGACCTTGTCATCGCCCTTGATGACGTTGGTCTTGGCGCCGTAGGCGTTGATCACGCGGGTGAGCGCGGTCTTGAAGCCGGTCTCGTGCATGCCGCCCTCGGGCGTGTGGATATCATTGGCAAAGGAGACAATATTCTCGTTATAGCCGTCGTTGTACTGCAGCGCGATCTCGGCGATGGCGTCGCCCTTGGTGCCGGAGAGATAGATCACGTCCTCATGCAGCGGCGCCTTGTGCTTGTTGAGGAAGGAGACGAACTCGCGGATGCCGCCCTCATAGTACAGCACGTCCTTCTGCTCCCTGCCCTCGCGCTTGTCCTCGATCGTGATGGTCAGGCCGCCGTTCAAAAAGGCCTGCTCGCGCATGCGGGTGTGCAGCGTCTCATAGTCATAGACCGTGTCGTCGAAGAGCTCGGCGTCCGGCTTGAAGGTGACGAAGGTGCCGTGCAGCTCGGTGTCGCCGACGATCTTCATCTCCTGGGTGATCGCGCCGCGGGAGAACTTCATCTCATAGATCTTGCCGTCGCGGTGGACGTCGACGACCAGCCACTCGCTCAGCGCGTTGACGACCGAGGCGCCGACGCCGTGCAGGCCGCCGGATACCTTATAGCCTCCGCCGCCGAATTTGCCGCCCGCGTGCAGCACCGTGTAGACGACTTCGAGAGCGGGACGTCCCGTCTGGGCCTGGATGTCCACGGGGATGCCGCGGCCGTTGTCGGTGACGGTGATCGTGTCGCCGGGGTTGATCGTGACCGAGATGTGCGTGCAGAAGCCCGCCAGCGCCTCGTCGATGGCGTTGTCCACGATCTCATAGACGAGATGGTGCAGACCGGACGACGAGGTCGAGCCGATGTACATGCCGGGGCGCTTGCGCACGGCCTCAAGACCCTCGAGCACCTGGATCTGCGATGCGTCGTAGCCCTGTTCGAATTTTTCCGTTTTTTCCGTATTTTCTGCCATATTTTCCTCCATCGGAGCAACTGATTTCAGGGTTTTCGTTTTTCCGTTCCCGGTTTTTCTAAAAACCGGAAACTAAAAACCGGTATCAAAGCGTTCCGCAGAACGCTTTAAGAGCGTCGCGCAGGACATCTGACTTAAATACACGGTGTGTTTTCCGTCCTCTGCGCAGACGAGAAAGCTTTTCGGGATATCCTCCGCGGCATTGACGACCTCGCCCGCCTTTTCCGCGGCGGCGAGAAACTTGCGCGTCAGATGCGACTGGGAGGTCATGTCGAGATCAAAGATGCCGACGACGGTCTCCTCCGGGACGACCGTGCCCTTTCCGAGATGCAGATACATCTTACCGGATCCTCCCCTTTTCGACGACAAGCACCTTTCCGCCCGTGCGGCGGGAGATGTCCTCGTCCTCGCAGCAGGTGATCAGCGTCTGCCCGCCGCCGATGCGGTTGAGCACAAAGGCCTGCCGCGCGTCGTCAAGCTCGCTGAGAACGTCGTCAAGCAGCAGAATGGGGTATTCCCCCGTCTCGTCGAGGAAGATCTCCCGCTCGGCCAGCTTTAAAGAGAGGGCGGCCGTTCTGGTCTGTCCCTGCGAGGCAAAGCTGCGCGCGCTGCGGCCGTTGATAAAGATCTCCAGATCGTCCTTGTGTGCGCCGGTGAGACACTGCTCGCTGTCAAGCTCGGCCTGGCGGTGCTTCTCCTGATGCTCGCAGATCTCGTAATAGATCTCCCTGGCGGGGGCAAAGGGATCCGTCACCGTGCTGACGGTTTGATAGCGGATCTTCAGCTCCTCTCCCTCACCGGAAAATTCCTTATGGATCGGGGCGGCCGCCTCGTCGAGGCGCGCGGTGAAGGCCGCGCGATAGCGGATCAGCTGGGCCGAGATGCGGCAGAGCGCGTCGGAGAATTCGTCCAGCGTGTCGAGCAGCGACGGCTTTTCATGCCAGTCCTTCAAAATGCGCGTCTTGTGCTCATAGAGCCGGTTGAACTCGCCCAGCAGCTCGGCGTATTTCGGGCGGATCTGGCTGATGGCGTTGTCGAGCAGCCGCCGCCTGACCGAC
>ONSW01000056.1 GCA_900320595.1 uncultured Eubacteriales bacterium
CACAGGAATAATGGCTATATATTCCGAGCATTTTCAACGAAGCCCGGCGCGAAAATATCTTTTTTTGCGCTGCCGTATCCCTATTCTGCGCGCCCTAAACAGCCTGTCTTTTTTAATCGAAAAATCGGATAATTCAGATGATATAGTCGTCTCCGTCCTCGGCCTTTCCCATGAGATCGCGAACGGTAAAGCCGCCGAGATATTCCTTTACCACGTCGTTCAGCCCTTTCCAAAGCGGCAGCGTGCGGCATCGCGCCGCACGGGCACAGGGGCGGCTGCCCTCCTCAAGGCAGGCGACCGGGGCAAGCGATCCCTCTGTCAGCCGCAGCACGTCGAGGACATTGATCTCCTCCGGCAAACGCCCCAGCCGGTATCCGCCGCCCTTGCCGCGCAGCCCCTCGAGAATACCCGCACGGACCAGCAGCTTCACGATGCTCTCGAGATATTTCTCCGAGATCTCCTGCCGCTCGGCGATCTCGCGCAGCGTCACATATTCCTCCTCACGCCGCTCGGCAAGATCGACGAGGATCCGCATCGCATAGCGCCCGCGCGTGGAAATCATCATAAAGACCGCCTCCTTTTATATAAGCTATTATACCGTAAGGTTGGTAGGATTTCAAGGGATCGAAAAGCCTGCTGAGAAAGAGGCTGCAGCCGCGGCGTAAATAAAGCTCCCCGGCGGAGAAAGACGGGAGAGAATCGTCTTTGCACCGCAGGGGAGCTGTCAAAAAGAGGGGCCCAAATAAGGAAAAAAGGAACGATCAGAATGAGTCTGAAAACGGGAGAGAGCGGAAAGCTTTAGGCCAGAGCCGCGCCGAGCGCCTTGCAGGCTTCCACGGCCTCGTCGTCGGGCGCGTCATTGCAGATCACGCTCTCCGAGGCGAGGGAGATACCGTTTGCGGCGCAGTCCTCTTCCCAGTTGCGCATCCATTCGCCGTCGCCCCAGCCGTAGGAGCCGAAGAGCGCGACCTTCTTGCCGGCAAGCGTGCCTTTGATGGCGTCATACAGCGGCTCGAACTCGCTGTCCTCCAGCGATTCGCTTCCCATTGCGGGGCAGCCGAGCGCAAAGGCGTCAAAGCCCGTGGCCTTGGCAGCGGAAAAATCGGATGCGGAGAAGAGCTCTGCGCTTGCGCCAGCGGCGCGTGCGCCTTTGGCGACCGCATCGGCCATGGCCTCGGTGTTGCCGGTGCCGCTCCAGTAAACAACTGCTACCTTACTCATCATTTGATTCCTTTCTCGAAAATCATTTTCAAATCGCCACGGCCAGCTGCTCCAGCCCGAGTCCGGCGCTGTAAGCACGGCAATAGCTCTCTGTGCACTTTTGATAGCGGGCAAAGGTCCTGCGGGCGGCGTCCACGTCGCCGTACACCTTCCAGGTGCCGACCAGCTTGAAGTTCTGCGCCTTGTTTTCGATAAAGCCGCGCACATCCTCGGGCGGATAACTTAAAAACAGCCCGATCTCGTGCGGAAAGCTCTCGCTCTCGCGCAGACGGCGGATAAGGCAGCGCATGCATTTTCCCATGCTTGCGTCATCATAGCCCGCGTCATGCAGGATCCTCCGCGCGCCGCGGCAGCGAAGGTCCGTTTTCAGCCCGGAAGGGCGGAAGAGGTACATCAAAACCCGTTTCTCACCGAAGCGCAGCGGAAGCAAACACAGCCCGCGCGGCGTCAGAACGCGGTTGAGACGGCGTACGTCCTCATAAACACCGGTTTTGGTTTCGTATAAACAGGAAAACAGGCTGCCGGTTTTGATCCCGGCCAGGGTCGGCGCGCCGAACTGCACAACCGTTTCTTCGCTCATGCCTGCCCTCCTTTTCGCTGGTTAGCATCTGCTAACTGATGACAGTATAGCATGCATAATTCCTATTGTCAAGCAAGGAATTATAATTTTTTTCCGCAGCCGTTCGGCTGCGGAAAAAAACGGATATGCGGTTGTTCTTCGACTGCTTTACAGCTGCGCTGCAAGCATCTCTTCGAGCCTGCGCTTGACCTCGCTTCTCGGCCAGAGCGGGCTTGCCTCATAAAGCCTTTCCCTGCCGCTGAAAAAGCTCGGCACGCGGTAATAGTCATACGTGTCGGCCAGCGCGCTTTCCACGGATTCGTCGATTACGTCGATCTCGATCGCGGCAAACTCCGGCCGCTCGGCATAAAGCTCGTCCAGTACCTCGCGCGCCTGCCTGCAATAGGGGCATCCGGCCAGAACAAATTCCGTCAGTTTCATGGGATCCGTCCTTTCTTTTTCTATGACATAGCTTGTTCGACTGCTTTTCTTTTTATACTTCCAGTATAACGGACAGGCAGAGAAAGTGCAACTGCGCTTGCAAAGCGCGGGGAAGAGGGATATAATCCGATCGAAAAAACGTCAGCGTGGAGGAAGAAAACCATGATCTATACATCGGTCGACCAGCTGATCGGCGGCACGCCGCTGCTGGAGGCAAAAAAGCTGGAACAAAAGCTTGGCTTGAAAGCACGGCTTCTTTTAAAACTCGAATCCTTCAACCCTGCCGGCAGCGCCAAGGACCGCGTCGGCAAGGCGATGCTCGACGACGCCGAGGCCCGCGGTCTTCTCAAAGAGGGCACGGTCATCATCGAGCCCACGTCCGGGAATACGGGCATCGGTCTGGCGGCGGTGGCGGCCTCGCGCGGCTACCGGCTGATGATCGTGATGCCGGATTCCATGTCGCGCGAACGGATCCTGCTGATGCGCGCGCTCGGCGCCGAGCTCGTCCTGACCCCGGGCGCCAAGGGCATGGCCGGCGCCATCGAAAAGGCCGAGGAGCTCCACAGCGCGATCCCCAACAGCTTTATTGCCGGCCAGTTCGTCAACCCCGCCAATCCCCGCGCCCACTATGAGACAACCGGTCCCGAGATCTGGCGCGACACGGACGGCCGGATCGACCTCTTCGTCGCCACGGTCGGCACGGGCGGCACGATCACCGGCACGGGACGCTATCTGAAGGAGCAGGATCCCGCCGTCCGCGTCGTCGCGGTCGAGCCGAAGGGCTCTCCCATCCTTTCGGGCGGCAAGCCCGGCGCACACAAGCTGCAGGGGATCGGCGCGGGCTTTGTGCCGCAGGTGCTGGATACCACCGTCTATGACGAGGTCATCACGGTATCGGACGAGGACGCCTATCGCATGGCCGCCCTGCTCGGCAAGACCGAGGGCGTGCTGGTCGGCATCTCCTCCGGCGCGGCGCTCGAGGCCGCGATCGAGCTGGCCCGGCGGGAAGAGAACGCGGGGAAGACCATTGTCGCCCTGCTGCCGGATACCGGCGAACGCTACCTCTCCACCCCCGGCTTCGTGGAAGAATAAAAAAACAGGACCCTTTAGGGCGCGCAGAATAGGGATACGGCAGCGCAAAAAAAGATATTTTCGCGCCGGGCTTCGTTGAAAATGCTCGGAATATATAGCCATTATTCCTGTGATTTCCGGTTTTTTCTGTGAAGTATGGGCGGAAAAGGTCCGTTCAAAACCTGTCGTCTCCCTAATCTGCGCGCCCTTTGGGTCCTGTTTTTTTATTATTTGGAATCTGTAATGAATCCGCCGCCCAGGACCCGCTCGCCGTCGTAGAGCACGGCGGACTGCCCCGGCGCGGGAGCGCGTACGGGCTCGTCGCATTCGATGCGCACGCCGCCACCGGAGAGCGCCGTCACGGTGCACCTCGGCTCCTCCCACTTGGTATGGCGCACGCGCACGCTCGCGCGGATCGGCGCTTGCGGCACGTCGATGAGCCAGTTGAAGTCGCGCGCCGTGACCTCGCGCTTGAAAAGCTCTTCCCACAGCGCAAGCTCGACGGTATTATGAACGGGATCGATGCGCGAGACATAGACCTTTCGCCCGTCGATAAGGCCGCTTTTGCGCTGCCCGACGGTATAGCGGAAAATGCCTTCGTGCCGTCCGACGACCTCGCCGTGCAGGACAAAATCGCCCGCACCCGGGAGCGCGCGTCTCTGCGCGATCCAGTTTACATAATCCTTTTCCGGCACGAAGCAGATCTCCATGCTGTCCGGCTTGTGCGCGGCGGGCAGGACAAAGCTCTCCGCCAGCGCGCGAACCTCTTTTTTCTCGTACCGGCCCAGCGGCAGCACGACGCGCGCGACCTGCTCGCGCCGCAGACGGCAGAGCATATAGCTCTGGTCGTTGGCGGGGCGGCCCTTGTAGAGCGCTCCGTTTTCAACGCGCGCATAGTGACCGGTCGCGACCTGTTCGGCGCCGATGCGGTCGGCCTCGGCGAGCAGCGCGCGGAATTTTACCGCAGGGTTGCAGAGAATGCAGGGATTGGGTGTCTCGCCGCGCAGGTAGCTCTCGCAAAAAGGCGTGCACACCTTCTCGTCCAGCTCCTGCCGGACGTCAAGCACCGTCAGCTCGATGCCCATGCGCGCGGCGGCCTCGACCGCCTCAAGGCGCGTCTTTTCATCCGTGTTGTCGAGATACAGCCCGTGCACCTCATAGCCCGCCTTTTGCAGCAGCACGGCAGACACGGCGGAGTCGACCCCGCCGGAAAAACCGAGAACGACCTTGCTCATATCTTTGTCTCCATATAGATCATCAGCGCGGCGAGATCCGCGGGGGAGACGCCGGAGATGCGTCCAGCCTGGCCGAAGTTCTCCGGCCGGATCTTTTCCAGCTTCTCGCGCGCCTCGATGCGCAGCCCCGGGATGCTTTGATAGTCGAGCGTGCGCGGCAGCGCGCGGCTCTCGAGCCGCTTGAATTCCTCGACCTGACGGAGCTGGCGCTTGATATAGCCTTCGTATTTCAATCCGATCTCCACCGCTTCGGTCACGGCGCGGTCGAGCGCGGGACGCTCGGGATCAAACGGCGCGAGGTCGGCATAGCCGATCTGCGGCCGCCGGATCAGATCCGCGAGCGAGACCCCCGAGGCGGCGGGCGTCGTGCCGCGGCTCTCCAGCAGCGCGGCGAGCGCCTCGCCGGGGGCGAGGTGCGTATGCTCCAGCCGCTCGGTCTCTTCCCGGACGGCCTCATATTTTTTCACAACGGCCGCATAGCGCTCTTCCGAAACAAGACCGAGCTCCCGCCCGATCGCGGAAAGGCGCTCGTCGGCGTTGTCCTGGCGGAGGATCAGGCGGTACTCGCTGCGCGAGGTCATCATGCGGTAGGGCTCGTTCGTGCCCTTGGTGACCAGATCGTCGATCAGCGCGCCGATATAAGCGTCGCTGCGCCGCAGGATCAGCGGCGCGCGGCCGAGCAGCTTCAGCGCGGCGTTCACTCCGGCGACAAAGCCCTGCACGGCGGCCTCTTCATAGCCCGAGGAGCCGTTGAACTGCCCCGCGCCGTACAGCCCCTCGATCTTCTTGCACTCCAGCGTCGGGTACAGCTCGGTCGGGTCGATGCAGTCGTATTCGATCGCATAGGCGCAGCGCGTCATTTCGGCCCGCTCCAGCCCCGGGATCGTGTGCAGCATCTCAAGCTGCACCTCCTCCGGCATCGAGGAGGAGAAGCCTTGAATATACAGTTCCTCGGTCTCCAGTCCCATCGGCTCGATGAAAAGCTGGTGGCGCGGTTTGTCGGGGAAGGTCATGATCTTGGTCTCGATGCTGGGACAGTAGCGCGGCCCCACGCCCTCGATCACGCCGGAATAGATCGGGCTCCGGTCGAGATTGGCACGGATGATCTCGTGCGTACGTTCGTTGGTATAGGTCAGATAGCAGACGGCGCGGTTTTCCGGCACCTTTTCCGTTGAAAAGGAGAAGGGCTGGGGATCTGCGTCGCCGACCTGGATCTCCATCTTTGAAAAGTCCACGCTCCGGCGGTTGACGCGCGGCGGCGTGCCGGTCTTGAAGCGGCGCATCGAGAGCCCCATCGCCCTCAGACGCTGTGCCAGCGGCACGGCGGCGGCCAGCCCGTCTGGACCCGAGGAGCGCAGCACCTCGCCCACGATCGTCCGCCCGTCGAGATAGGTGCCGGAGGCGATCACGACCGCGCGGCAGCGATAGACTGCGCCGGTGTGCGTCGTCACGGAGACGACGCGCCCGTCCTCCACGCCGATGTCCACGACCTCGGCCTGCTTCACGCGCAGCTTTTCCTGCCGCTCGAGCGTGTGCTTCATGACCTCCTGATAGCGGCGCCGGTCGGCCTGGGCGCGCAGCGAGTGCACAGCCGGCCCCTTCCCGAGATTGAGCATGCGGTACTGGATGCAGGCCTTGTCCGCCGCTTTGGCCATCTCGCCGCCAAGCGCGTCCAGCTCGCGCACCAGATGCCCTTTGCCCGTGCCGCCGATCGCGGGGTTGCACGGCATGTTGCCCACGCTGTCGAGATTGACGGTAAAGCACACCGTGTCAAGCCCCAGCCGCGCGGCGGCCAGCGCGGCCTCGATGCCCGCGTGCCCCGCCCCGATCACGGCGATATCACATTGTCCTGCGTCGTATCTCATGAAAGATCCTTTCGCTCCGTTCTTTGAAAAACAAGGATAAACATGTGAGAACAGTATAGCAGATTGGCGCGGAAAAACAATCTTTTTCTGGTCTTGGCGTGCAGCCCCGGCACGGAAAGACGCAAGCGAAAAAAAGAGAAAAAGCGGACAGAGGGGCGAAAAAGGCATTGACCGAAAAAACAAGGCGTTGTATAATCCTGATAAAAGGAAAACCATATCCTGTCCTGATGAAATGGGGTGCAATTTCATGTACCGCAGCCTTTCCAGAATACTGACCGTCCTGCTCGCGGTGTGCCTGCTCTGCTCGGTTATGAGCGTCGGCGTTTTCGCTGAGGACATCGAGATCACGCGCGTCATGGCGACCTCGGATACCGAGGCGGTCGTCATGCGCACAGCGGGAGAGATCGCTTTCCGCACCAGCAGCCCCGGCGCCAGCATCACCTCCGTCGTGTGGACGGATTCCAGCGGCAAGAGCCTCGGCCCTTCCGACGCGTTCGCGGACGATACCTATACGCTGACGGTCACACTCACGGCCAATGAAGGCTATTACTTCTCCCAGAGCGCGGTGGGCGTGCTTTACAACAACGTGGCCAATACCAACATCGCCGTCAGCGCCGACGGCAAGACCGCTTCGCTCCGCCGTCAGATCAAGCCGCCCATCTGGTCGCCGATCATCTACAAGCACCCGCTGAGCGATCCCCCTGTCGAGCCGGGCTCCATGGTCTCTTATGTCTCCACGGCCGGCTTCGCAACGTCGAGCGTCTGGATGTTCGTCAGCCCCGAGGGCGACGGCCCCATGCCGCCGAATGAGCTGCGGGATAAATTCCCCCAGATCACCATCGATGACGCCGGCATCGGCCGCATCATCATTTACAATGTCCCTGCCGAGCTGAACGGATGGGAGATCTTCTGCCGCTTCTATGAGAGCACGCGCGTCTACACGACCGACAGCAACCGCGCCACGATCAACGTCATCGTGCCGCCGTCGCCGACGCCCGCACCCACGCCGGAGCCCACGCCGACGCCCGAGCCGACGCCCGAGCCGACGCCCGAACCGACGCCGGAGCCTACGCCTGAGCCGACCCCGGAGCCCACGCCCGTTCCCATCGTGTGGGAGCATAACGAATCCGGCCACTGGCAGGAGAATGAAAGCGGCCAGGTCCTTGCCCAGGGCGAGCACAGCTTCGTCTGGAAGCAGGTGGAGAACAGCAACGAGGAGATCGGCACCTGCAGCGTCTGCGGCTATACCGAAAGCCGCGTTGTCGCCGACGAGGCCCAGCAGGGGATCAAGGGAAAGATCCTGATCGGTCTCGGCGTTGCCACGGCGGTTTTGATGATGCTCTCTCTCGCCGCCCCGGCCAGGAAAAAGAAGAAAAAATAACGGAGCATAAAGTCCTTCCGGCGGAGCCGCCCCGAATGGAACGGAAAGCCCGGAAAAGCTCCCTGCCGCAGGGCAGAGGAAAGCAGTAAGAAACTGACACCGCATTTCAAGCGGTGTCAGTTTCATTTTGAACTCGATGTGTAGCTGAAAGGATTTCCGCGTCTTGACATGGATGGCGTAATACCTTATCCTTGAGTGAGCGTGAAGAATGAGCGCGAAGAGAAGCGGCAGCTTGCCGCCGCTCAGATCGTCCGCGGCAGACTTGACGAATCGGGAAGAGAAATGCTAACATTATTATTCAAACTGTTAAGCAGTTAAGGGATGAAGCCTTTGGTGTGAAAAGCTTCCCGTTTTGCGAAACCGCGAATGAAAAAGACGTAAAAAGCAGGATCGGGAACGGACATACGAGCCGATACCGATCTAACCAATATTTTCCTACACAGGTTGCGGCGGAAAGACCGGGACGATCCGGCCGGCCGCCGCAGAGGAGGAACGCGCGTGAAACGTATAGTAAAGATTATTTTAATTGCGGCTGTTGCGCTGGCTTTGATCGCTCTGACGGTCGGACTGCTTGCAAAGAACGGCGTCCCGAATGCCGCGCGCAGGCAGGAGGGCACCGCACCGGCGGAGGAAGCGACCCTTCCTCCGGCGTCTGCTGATCCGAACGGGACGCAGACGGCAGCCTCGTCGATCCTTATCAGCGAAGTGATGGGTTCGAACAAGGCGACCCTTGCAATTGACGGGCAGTTCCCCGATTGGATCGAATTGTACAACAGCGGCAGTGAAAGCGCCGAGCTCTCGGACCTTGTGCTGCGCTGCGGCGAGGGAAAAGCACAGCTTCCTTCACGCAAGATCGCGGCCGGGGAATATGCCGTGATCGCTGTCGGCGCCGGCGCGCCCGATGGAGAATTGACGAAGCTTGCCGTGTCGAAGGACGGATGCACCGTCGAATTGCTTTCCCTTGACGGCACGGTGTACGACAGTCTGGAAGTACCCGCCTGCGAAAGCGACCAGAGCTTTGCGCGACAGGAAGACGGCTCTGCCGCGGCGAGCGACTGGCCCAGCCCCGGGTTTGCAAACAACGGGATCGGTTACGAGGCCTGTCAGGAAGCGCCCGGAAGCGGCGCCGCGCTTCAAATCAACGAGGTCGCGGTTTACAACGAGTGGAATCAACTGAGAGAAAGCGACTATTTCGACTGGGTCGAATTGAAAAACACGGGGGCCGAGCCGATCGATCTGGCGGACTATTATTTGTCTGACAGCTTGAAAGACTTACGGGCATTCCAGCTTCCGGAGATCAGTCTGAAGCCCGGCGAGCTGCTTTTGGTATTCTGCACCGGGCTGGACGAGGTGTCGAACGACCGTGAGGCGTCCTTTGCGCTGAACGCGCAGCGCGACCGGCTGTATCTGAGCGCGGAAGACGGTACGCTCCTGGACTTCATATCGCTTCGCCGCATCCCGTATGGGGGCAGCTGCGGCCGGATGGAAGGCAGGGAAGGTTTCTTCTTCTTTGAAACGCAGACGCCCGGCAGCGAAAACGCTCAGGGATTTCGCCGCGTGGCAGAAAAGCCCGTCTCCCTCGCAGCGGACGGCGTGTTCAACGGTGTGGAAAGCGTAAAGGTGGAGCTCTCCGCCGAAGGCGAGATCCACTATACGACCGACGGCTCCGTTCCGTCGCCGGACTCTCCGCTGTACGCCGGCCCCTTTACGGTCGGGAACACGACTGTCATACGTGCGGTGAGCTTTGAGGAAGGCTGCCTCCCGAGCGACCCGCTGAACCTGAGCTATTTTCTCAACGAAAACCACACGCTGCCGGTGGTAAGCGTGATGGGAGACCCGGACGAGCTGATGGGCCGCGGCGGGGTCTATAACGATCTGGAGCATGAGCGCGAAACGCTTGGCGCCGTTGAATTTTTCGAGGAGGACGGCAGCTTTTCGATCGGATGCGGCATCAAGCTTCACGGCATGACCTCGAAGCGGGCGTCGGGCAAACGGTCGCTGAAGCTGTGCTTCCGCTCACGCTATGACGGCGAGCTGCATTACGACCTGTTTGACAACGGCGTGACCGACTTCGCGTCGATCCTGCTGCGCAGCGACATTGAAACAAATCTGCCGACGCTGATGCGCGACAATCTGATGCATCAGGCGGCGATCGACTGTTTCCCGGAAATGCCCACGCTGGACCACCGCTATGCCGTGCTGTATATCAACGGCCAGTATTGGGGCCTTTACAGCATCCGGGAGGCACATTCCGCCACTCATTACGCCAACCATTACGGCTATGACGTCGACAGCGTCACGGTATGGAAAGGACTTTGGGATCGCAGGAGCGAAACCGCGAAGGTGTGTGATTTCGCACTTGCCAATGATCTGAGAGACGATGAGAACTACAATTATGTGGCGTCTCACCTTAATGTTGACAGCATCATCGGCTGGATCGTGATCGAGGGCTGGTCGAGCAACTTTGACAGCAGCCCGGGAAATACCCGCTATTATTACTCCTCCGAGGATGACATGATGCGCTATGGTCTGTCGGACATCGATCTGGGCATGTTCGCTTATCCGACGCTTGACGTGGCGCTGACCGGAACGATGGAGACCGGCAGACTGAAGACCTACGCTTATAACATCGTCCCGCGCAGAATGATGTACAACCGCCAGTTCCAGCTGGAAATGGCGAGACAGCTCTCCAATGCGCTGCACGGAGGGATGTCGGACGAATCGATCCTGGCGCTGATCGACCGCTATCATGACGAGCTGCTCCCCGAGATGGGGCGGAATATGGAACGCTGGTTCAATGTGAAGGACGGCGACGCCGGTATCTTCCTGTGGGAAAGAAACGTGAAGGATTTGAAGACCTTCGTAACGCGGAACGGAGGCCGGGCGAAAGCGGTGGCTGATTCCTTCCGAAAATTCGCCACCGAACTGAGCGACGAGGAATTTGCACAGTACTTCGGCGACATCGCATAGCTCCGGCAGAGAAAAAGCTGCGGGCGGATCTGAGTATGTGAGGGATCGGATATGATGCAGTTCAAATACGTAAGGATCCAGGGCAAAGAGCTGGCGAGAAATACGATGTACGCCAAGGGCGTTTTCAGCATGTGCTGGAAGCTGGTCCAGGACGATGTCATGGAGCAGGAGGACGCCGATCTCTTTCGCGAAATCGACGGCTGGTTTGCCGAGAATCTCCCGTGGCCGCCGCAGTGCATGAACCGCGAGCCGGTCGTATGCTGGTTCAAGACGGAAAATTCGGACGAAATGCTCAAAATGATCCGGCCTGCACTGTGGCTGCTGGAGCGGTATAACCACCCGTATTTCCTCGTCTATACGAACACGCCCGGGGAGATCGTGTATGAGGACAAGTACCAGATCGCCGCAAAGGTGGACGGCTTTCTGCAGATCGAGGAGCTCCAGCCCTCCTGGGCGCCGGAAGAGAGCTGACAGAAGACGGCATCATGCCCCTGGGTGGGGACAGGCGAAGGCCTGACCGCGGCCGGGGAGAGCCCTACTTGCAGAAAACTTCACTTTTTTCAACAAAAAATTTGTAATACCGACAAGTTAGCCAACAATTCCCTCACTATTTCGGCAAAATCCCAACTTGTTCCATCCTCCAAAGCCGTGATAAAATCTTAACGAAGAGACAAAACACCGGAAACCGCAGCGAATACCGGCGTCGGCCAGGGGGGGCATTCATGGAACGGGAACGCGAAGAGATGATCCGCGATCTGCAGTGGCAGATCGAAAGTCTGGCGAGATTGCATATCCAGCACGGGCTTTATCATTCCGAGGGCTTCCGGCTGCAGAAGGAGCACGTGAGACACACGATCCGCGAGCACAAGGTCAACGTCAGAAAGG
>ONSW01000057.1 GCA_900320595.1 uncultured Eubacteriales bacterium
CATCGCCTTCGGCGCCAAGCGCCACGCCTATGAGATCGACCGCCACGGCAAGGTCGTGGACAACAAGTATGTCGACTGCAAGTTCGTCATGGACGAGCGCATCGCCGACGGCCACTATTTTGCCCAGTTCCTCCAGGCCTACCGCTATCTGTTCCAGCATCCCGAGATCCTGGAAAAAGCGCCGAGTCGCGTCATCGAGGACGTCCGCTGACGCACAGCGCAAAAGAAATCCCGCTCCTGAAAGGGCGCGCAGATTAGGGAGACGACAGGTTTTGACCGGACCTTTTCCGCCCATACTTCACAGAAAAAACCGGAAATACGTCAAGTATTCCCGGTTTTTTCTATATTGTCTGGACGAAAAATCTCTCGCTCAAAAAATGGCTATATATTCCGAGCATTTTCAACGAAGCCCGGCGCAAAAATATCTTTTTTGCGCTGCCGTATCCCTATTCTGCGCGCCCTAAAGGAGCGGGATTTCTTTTTAGTTTCTAGTATTTAGTTTCTAGTTTCTAGCGGCAAAGGATCGGGACATAGTACTAGAAACTAGAATCTAGTCGGCCCGGAAGCCCTCGCCGTGGACCTCGGTCGAATCCTTGGCAGCAAAAAATATCCCGCTCCTGAAAGGAGCGGGATTATTCGTTTCTAGTTTCTGGTTCTAAAAACGGAAGCTAGACACTAGACACTAGACACTAGAAACTAGACACTAGACACTAGAAACTAGACACTAGAATCTAGTCGGCCCGGAAGCCCTCGCCGTGGACCTCGGTCGAATCCATGGCAGCAAAAAATATCCCGCTCCTGAAAGGAGCGGGATTATTCGTTTCTAGTTTCTGGTTCTAAAAACGGAAGCTAGACACTAGACACTAGAAACTAGAAACTAGAATCTAGTCGGCCCGGAAGCCCTCACCGTGGACCTCGGTCGAATCCATGACGAAGGTGAAGGACTTGGGATCGGTCTGGCGGATGATGCGCAGCGTCTGGGCCACGACGCTCCGGCGCGTCACGGTCATGACGATCTGCTTGTTCCCGCCGGTATAGCCGCCAAAGGCGGGGATCAGCGTCGAGCCGCGGTCTGTGAGATCGGTCAGAGCCTTCGCCACTTCCTCACCGTGTTCGGTCACGGTGTAGATGACCTTGGCGTAATCCACGCCCTGCGTGATCGTGTCGATCACCTTGGAGCAGACGAAGATCGTGATCGAGGAATAGATCGCCACGTCAAAATCGCGGAAGATCAGCGTTGCGATCGCAACGACCGTCACATCCACGAACATCAGCAGCGTCCCCGTCGGCACGTTGGGCAGCAGCTTTTTCAAAATCAGCGCCAGCAGATCCGTCCCTCCGGTCGAGATCCCGCGCACGAACAGCGTTCCCATCCCGAGCCCCGTGACCACGCCGCCCATCAGCGAAGCGACCAGGTGGTCGGAGGTATACTGCGGCAGGAAGCGCGCGCCGATCTCGATAAAGAGCGAGAGCAGCAGCGTCGCGATCAGCGTATAGAAGATCGCGCGCGGACCCAGCCGCCGCCAGGCCACGATCATCAGCGGGATGTTCATCAAAAGCGTCCATACGCTCACGCGGATCGGCGTGATGAAAGCCAGCGCCGTCGCCAGACCGGACACGCCGCCCGGCGCGATGTCGTTCGGGACCGTGAAAATCGACAGGCCGAAGCCGACGAGAGCCGTTCCGATCACGGTGAAGAGCAGATCCAGCACCAGCTCCTTCACCGAGATGTTTTTCAAAAACTTTTCCATGTGACCTCCCGCAGGCATATGATACACATATTTTACCATAGACACGAAAAAAAGCCAAGAGGCAGGCAAAAAGACCCGCAGCAGCGAGCTCCGTCGGCCGGAGAAGAATAAATTTTCATTATTTTCCAAAAAATAGCCGAATTTGTAAATTTTTTGGGCAGAAAGCGCGAAATATCTTGCAGTTTCGACATTCTGTGATATAATCATTCCGCCGGAGTGTTGCGATTAGGAAGGAGTTTTTTTATGAAATCAACAGGGATCGTCAGAAAGGTTGACGAGCTCGGCCGTATCGTGCTGCCGATCGAAATGCGGCGCACGCTCGATATTGCGGAACGCGACTCGCTGGAAATCTTTGTGGACGGGGACAGCATTATCCTCAAAAAGTACCAACCTGCCTGCATTTTTTGCGATAATACGAAAGATATCATCAGTTATAAGGGCAAGAACATCTGCCCCGATTGCATCAACAAACTAAAGACCAGGTATTGATTCCTCCGGCCATATAAAAACAACGTGTCCACCTTCCATGGACATAAAATGAAAGAAACCGCTTCGAAAAGCGGTTTCTTTCATTTTTATCGGGTTTTAGCGCAAAAGACTGCATGATTATTCTTTGCGATAGATCCGTTTGAGCTCCGCGCTCTCCTCGCCGTCCTCGCCGCGCAGAAAAAGCGCGGGCTCGATCGCAAGACCTGGCTTCCCTCCCCGCCTGCTTTCGAGGAGGATCAGCGACGGCGCGGCCTTTCTGTCGGCGCAGACGAGCCGCAGCCGCTTCGGCTCAAAGCCGTGCGCGCGCATCGCGGCAAAAACGTCGGCAAGCCGCTCCGGCTTGTGCACGAGACAAAAGCGCCCCCCGCTCCGGCAGAGATAGCCGGCCGCAGCGCAGAGCTCGCAGAGCGTACAGCTCACTTCGCCGCGCGCCGCCGCCTGCGCGGGATCCTCCGGGAGCGCGCCGGTACCGAGAGGATAATAAGGGGGATTGGCCACGACAAGATCGAACGCCCCGCTGCGGAACAGCGAGCGGGCGGCGCGGATGTCGCCGCAGACGATCTCGCCGCGCGTCTCAAGCGCGTTTGCCTGCAAATTGTCCCGCGCGGTCTCCGCGCTCTCGGCAAGCAGCTCCAACCCGGTCATGTGCAGCCTTTCCGTGCGCGCGAGCAGCAGCAGCGAGAGCACGCCGCTCCCGCACCCGAGATCGATCCCTTTCTTCACGCCGCGCACGTTGGCAAAATCCGCAAGCAGCACGCTGTCCGTCCCGAGCGGGAAATGCGCCGCCTGGGCAAACACGGGCCCTCCCGGCCACAGCTCCTGAAACTCTCTCATATCCGATCCTCATCTTTTTCCGCCGCGGCGCGCTGCCGCCCGCCGCGGAAAACACTTGAAAATAGTAACTGCGGGGGCGTAGACACGCCCCCGCAGTTGCCCCTCAACTTGCGATTTTGGAATTACTCGCTGACAATAGCCTCGGCAGGGCAGTTGGCCGCACAGGTGCCGCACTCAACGCACTTGCTGGCGTCGATCTCGTAGTGCAGATCGCCCATATCGATGGCTTCGACGGGGCAGTTGGCCCACTCGTCCGTGATAACAAAAGCCATGTATGTAACCTCCGTATCTGTATTTGATCCATCATAGCGAACTTAGGACCATTTGCGCCTTCATTGTAACACATCCTATTCAAAAATCAATTATTAATTTTGAACAGAATGATAACATTGCGAAAAAGTGGCGATACTTTTTTTGCTCTGCCACGCTTCGCCCTTTTCGGCGGCACGGGCGGGGCGATAATCGGACAGAAGGTCTGCCCCCTCTTGCGACCGGGACGGCAGGGAAGGAGAGCCACCCATGAAAAGCAATGAAAAATTCACCCAGCGCGCCGAGAACGCGATCGAAAACGCCCTTGCGGAAGCGGCCGCGCTCGGTCACAGCTGCGTCGGCAGCGAGCATCTGCTCCTCGGTATCCTCGCGGAGCAGGACAGTGCTGCGGCGCGGCTGCTTCTGCGCGGGGGGATCGAGCCGGAGGAGCTGCGCCGCGCGACGGCCGCCGCTCTCGGCCGCGGCTGTCCCGGCGCGCCCTCCCGGGGGCTCAGCGAGGACGCCCGCCGCGTCGTCGAGGCCGCCGGACGGGAGGCAAAGCTGCTGCGCCACAGCTTTATCGGCACGGAGCATATGCTGCTCGCGATCCTGCGCTGTGACGCGTGCGGCGCGAAAAAGCTGCTCGACGGACGCGGTCTGGATTCCGAAGCGCTCTATGCCGAGATCCTGGATCTGTTCGGCGCGGGCGGGGAAAAGCGCGCCGCGTCCCCGGGCGGAGCGGTCCGCGGTTCCGCGCCGCTGCGCCGCGCCGAGACGCGCACGCTCGACCAGTACGGCCGTGACCTCACGGCGCTCGCGCTCTCCGGCGGGATCGACCCTGTCGTCTGCCGTGACGGCGAGATCCGCCGCGCGGTCCAGATCCTCTCGCGCCGGACAAAGAACAACCCCGTCCTCGTCGGCGAGCCCGGCGTGGGAAAAACCGCCGTGGCCGAAGGACTTGCGCTGCTGATGGCGCGCGGCCGCACGACGGCGGAGCTCTCCTGCAAGCGTCTCGTCTCGCTGGACATCCCCTCGCTGCTCGCGGGGACGAAATACCGCGGCGATTTTGAAGAGCGCGTGCGCGCCGTGCTGCGCGATGTGCGCCACGCGGGCGACGTGATCCTCTTCATCGACGAGCTGCACACCGTCGTCGGCGCTGGCAGCGCCGAGGGCGCGATCGACGCGGCCAATATCCTCAAGCCCGCGCTCGGCCGCGGCGAGGTGCAGATCCTCGGCGCGACGACGCCGGAGGAATACCGCCGCTATATCGAAAAGGACGCCGCGCTCGAGCGGCGCTTTCAGCCTGTCCGCGTCGGCGAGCCCGACCGCGAGCAGACCATGACCATGCTGCGCTCGCTGCGTCCGGGGCTCGAGCGCCACCACCACGTCCAGATCGCGGACGGCGCGCTGGAGGCTGCCTACGAGCTGTCCCAGCGCTATATCCCCGACCGTTTTCTGCCCGACAAGGCCATCGACCTTGTCGACGAGGCGGCCTCGGCCGCGCGCGTTGCCGGGACGCTGGAGGAGGTGGACGCGCCGGCCGTCGCGGACGTTGTCTCCCAATGGACAGACGTGCCTGTCAGCCGTCTCGGCGCGGATGAAAAGGCCGAGCTCCTCACGCTCACGGACAAGCTCCGCCGCCGCGTGATCGGCCAGGACGCTGCGGCCGAGACCGTGGCGCGCGCCATCCGCCGCAGCCGTGTCGGGCTGGGCGATCCGCGACGGCCGGTGGGCAGCTTTCTCTTTCTCGGGCCGACGGGCGTGGGCAAGACCGAGCTCTGCCGCGCGCTGGCCGGGGAGATCTACGGCGACGAGAGCGCGCTGATCCGGCTCGACATGTCAGAATATATGGAAAAGCACGCGGTCAGCCGCATCCTCGGCTCGCCTCCGGGCTACGTCGGCTATGAGGAGGGCGGCCAGCTCACCGAGCAGGTGCGCCGGCGCCCCTGGTCTGTCGTCCTCTTTGACGAGATCGAAAAAGCCCACGCGGACGTCCGGGGCATCCTGCTGCAGATCATGGACGCCGGTCAGCTCTGCGACGCGGCGGGACGGCACGTGGATTTCCGCAACACCCTTGTCGTCATGACCTCGAACATCGGCGCGGAAGCGATCAGCGAGGGAAAGGGCGCGATCGGCTTTTCCCCGGACGGCGGGAGGAGCGACGCTGAGGCGCGCGTGCGGGAAGAGCTGCGCGCGACCTTCCGCCCGGAATTTCTCAACCGCATCGACGAAACGGTGATCTTCCACACGCTCGGCGCGGAGGAGCTGCGGCGCATCACGCGTCTGCTGCTGAAAGAAACGGCGGAGCGCTTCGAGAAACTCGGCGTCACGCTGCACGTGTCCGACGAGGCCGTCGCGCTGATCGCCTCCCGCGGCGGCGGCAGATACGGCGCGCGGCCGCTGCGCCGCGCCGTGCAGGACATGGTCGAGGATCCGGCGGCTGAGCTGCTGCTCGCCGGAGAGGCGGGAGAAGGCGGCACGCTGCTGGCCGAAGCGGCGGGAGAGCGGCTTGTCCTCCGGACGGAAAAGTGAAAAACTTTCCTCCTATCGCTTGACATAATACGGCTGAGAGGATAAAATACCATGATGGAATCATAGGGTGAGCAGGGGAGCTCTCCGCTTATGAAACCGCCTTTCAATTATGATACGACGGGTTCGCTTGATGGCCTGTCTTCTTTAAAATTGAAAAAGCACCGACCACCACCGCAGAATTCTTTGAAGGAATGGAGGTGTGTATGCTTACGATGCCCTGGTATTCATGGATTGTCATTGCCGTCACGGCTGTCGTTTGTTTTCTGCTCGGCATTCTTTACCGCAAAAAGATCGCGGAGCGTGAGATCCAAAGCGCCGAGGATGAGGCAAAGCGCATTATAAACGAATCTATCAAGACCGCCGAGAGCAAGAAGAGAGAAGCTCTCGTCGAGGCAAAGGAAGAAATACACAAAAGCCGCTCGGAATACGAGCGCGAGGAAAAGGCCCGCCGGGCCGAGCTGCAGAAGCAGGAACGCCGCCTGCAGCAGAAGGAAGAGAGCCTTGACCGCAAAACCGACGCGATCGAGAAGAAGAGCGAAACGCTGAGCAACAAGATCGCGGCCGCCGAGGCGCAGCAGCAGGAGATCGCCCAGATCAAGAAGGGCCAGCTGGAAATGCTTGAAAAGATCTCCGGCTTCTCGATCGAGGAGGCAAAGGCCTATCTCATCGACAACGTGCGTGACGACGTCACCCACGAAATGGCGCTGAAGGTCAAGGAGATCGAAGCCCAGTATAAAGAAGAGGCGGACAGCCGCGCACGCGACATCATCGCCACGGCGATCCAGCGCTGCGCCGCCGACCACGCCAGCGAAGTCACGGTCTCTGTCGTCGCTCTCCCCAACGACGAAATGAAGGGACGCATCATCGGCCGCGAGGGCCGCAACATCCGCAGCATCGAAACGCTTACCGGCTGCGATCTGATCATCGACGACACGCCCGAGACGATCACCGTCTCCAGCTTTGACCCCGTCCGCCGCGAGGTGGCGCGTCTTGCGCTGGAAAAGCTGATCCAGGACGGCCGCATCCACCCCGCCCGCATCGAGGAAATGATCGCCAAGGCCCAGCGCGAGGTCAACGCCACGATCAAGGCAGAGGGCGAACGCGCCGTGTTCGAGACGAACATCCACGGTCTCAACCCCGAGATCATCAAGCTGCTCGGCCGCATGCGCTACCGCACCAGCTACGGCCAGAACGTGCTGAACCATTCGATCGAGGTCTCCCACATCGCGGGGCTGCTTGCCTCCGAGCTGGGCGTTGACGTCAACATCGCCAAGCGCGCCGGTCTGCTGCACGACATCGGCAAGGCCATCGACCACGAGGTCGAGGGCAGCCATGTCTCCATCGGCGTCGACATCGCGCGCAAGTATCACGAGAGCGAGGCCGTCATCCACTGCATCGAGGCTCACCACAACGACGTCGAGCCCCACACGGTCGAGGCCTGCCTTGTCCAGGCGGCCGACGCGATCTCCGCGTCCCGTCCCGGCGCCCGCCGCGAGAACATCGAAAACTATGTCAAGCGCCTCGAAAAACTCGAGGAGATCTCCAAGAGCTTCCCCGGCATCTCCAGCAGCTATGCCATCCAGGCCGGCCGCGAGATCCGCATTATGGTCAAGCCCGAAGAGGTCAGCGAGGACAAGATGGTTCTGCTTGCCCGCGACATCGCCAAGAAGATCGAGGACGAGCTGACCTATCCCGGCCAGATCAAGGTCCACGTCCTGCGCGAGACGAAGGCCGTCGATTACGCCAAGTAAGAAAAAAAGAAAAGCACACCCTGCCCCGGGTGTGCTTTTTTCCAAAGAGAAGGAGCGGACGATGGATCGCTATCAACTCAGAGAGTATATGAACGCCGAGCCGGAGGCCAAGCTGCGCGACCTCGTCAGCAAGCTCATCTATGACGAGATCGTCGCGCTGCGCATCGCGCCCGGCGCGAGACTGAACGTCAACCAGATCGCCACCTCTCTCGGCATCTCCCGCACCCCGGTGGCCGAGGCGATCGCCAAGCTGACGGACATCGGCTTTGCCGTCACCCATCCGGGGCAGAGCGGCAGCTATGTCCTGGATCTGAGTCTCACGGACATGATCAGTCTCTACCATGTGCGCGCCGCGATCGAGAGCGAGGCGGCCGCGCTTGCGGCATACAGCGCCGACGAGGCCGCCGTGCGCGAGCTGACCATGCTGGCCGAGGGCTTTCTCGACAGCGTCACTCGCCGAGACACCCGCGGCATGAAGGACACGGACATGCCCTTCCACCAGCTTCTCATCGACAGCTGCGGCAATCCCTATCTCAGGCAGAGCTATGAACTTCTGCTGCCGAAGCTGACGATGTACCAGTCCTCGATGGTCGAATTCATCGGCAAGCTGGGCGATGAGGACAACCCCTGGATGCCCAGCGTGAAATACAACCACACCTCGATCATCTCGGCGATCCGTCTGCGCATGCCGGAGCTGGCGCGCGCCTCGATGGCCGACCACGTCAGCGCCTCGCTGAGCTTCACCTCCCTCATCGGCCACGGGGCCGACCCCTTCAGCGTGATCAAAGGGAAATAAGGGCAGGCCTGCTCCTGCCGTTTTCAAACAACATATGACCGTCTTGAAAGGAGGCAAACCGCATCGAAACGCCGGTGCGGAAAAAACCATGAAAAAGAGATTCCTTTGCCTGCTCCTGATCGTTCTCGCGCTCTTTGCCGTCGCCGGCTGCAGCCTGCGCTCCGGGCAGATGCCCCAGACGGACGTTCCCCCGCAGACGACGCCCGCCGCGGCCGAACCGCAGCTTCCCGCCGAGGTACCCGCCGATCCGGCGGCCGGGACGGAAGATCTGCCCGAGCCCACGCCGGAACCGACGCCCATTCCCGAGCCTACGCCGGAACCGACGCCCGAGCCCACGCCCGAGCCCACGCCCGTACCGGGAGCGGATCCCCCCTCCGTGACCAAGAGCCCGACGAGCGAAACGGTCACGCCCGGCGGCACGGCCTATTTCATCGCGCGCGCCGACAACGCGCGGGAGATCAGCTGGTTCATCTCCAGCCCCGACGGCACGAAGGGCTATAACGCCAAGGACATCAAAACGGACTTCCCGAACGTCACCTGCACCGGTCTCGGCACGGAAACGCTGATCATGACCGGCATTCCCGCCGAGCTTGACGGCTGGAAGGTCAAGTGCAAGTTCACCGGCCCCGGCGGCTCGGTCTTCTCCGAGGATGCCGAGATCATCGTTGTGGGCAGCGACGCGGCCTGCCGTTCGCTTGACGAGGTCATCGTCGTGGTCCGCAACAAGAAGCCCGCCGGCACGGCCGGCTCCGCGATGGCTTCCGCCGCCGCTGCGGCCCGGATCGCGGACTATTTTGCCGCCTCCGGCATCAGCGCCGAGGATGTCAAGGCGACGATCGGCCAGTATACCGACCGGCTTATCTATGAAAACAAGGTGGCTTACCGCGACAACGCCGACGAGCTCCTCGCCGTGTTCCGCTCCGCTGCCGCCGACCCCGACGCCTTCTCCGCCCAGCTCAAGGACGCCGGCTATGAGGCCAAGAGCTTCCCCTGGGACGACGAGCGCATCGCCGCCTGCTTCGAAGCTCTCACCATTTCGTGGTAAACGTATTTTTCAAAAACAAAGGCTGCTGCAGAATACTGCAGCAGCCTTTTGGTTTTTGCCGAATAAAACAGAGGGAATATACGCAGCTGTCAATGATTAAGTGTAATCGAAAAAGCGGCAAAGCTCCGTTCCCGCTCAGTCGACACGCTCGCTGCCCCAGAAGAACAGCGCCACGGTGCCGGGGCCGGTGTGGCTGCCGATCAGATTGCCGATGTTGTTGATCAGCACCTTGCCGTTGAGCTTCGGAAAGCGCTCCTCAACCAGATCGGCGACGGCGCGCGCGTCCTCCTCACAGGCGGACATCGAGATAAAGCACTTGCCGGAATAGTCCGTGCCGCCCTCGGCGCACTCCTCCATCTTCTTGACAATCTCGCGGATGACCTTTTTCTTCGTGCGGATCTTAAAGCGCGGAACCAGCCGGCCGAGGTTGTCCATGTTCATCAGCGGGCAGATCTCAAGGATGCCGCCGAACACGCCCGCGGCCTTGGAAATGCGTCCTCCCTTGACAAAGAAGGTCAGGTCGGAGGAGAAGAACCAGTGGTGGACCTTCAGCCGGTTTTCCTCGATCCATTTGGCAAGCTCCTCGGCGCTTAAGCCTTCGTCGCGCCTGGCGGCGGCGGTGTCCATCAAAAGACCGTAGCCGGACGACGCGCCGAGCGAGTCGATCACGTACACGGTGCGCTCGGGATAGCGTTCTTTTAAAATCAGCGCGGCGTTGCGGGCGGAGTTGATCGTGCCCGAAATGCCGGAGGAGAGGCACACATGCACCACGTCCTTGCCCTCCTCGAGGAAGGGCGTGAAGAAGTCGACGTACTCCGATACGTTGACCTGGGCGGTGCGGGTGTCGGCGCCCTCGCTCATACGGCGGTAGAACTCATCAAACGGGATCGTCTGGCCCAGATCGTCGGGGTATTCCACGCCGTCAAGGGCATAGTGGAAGCAGACATAGCGCACGCCGATGCGCTCAAAGTGCTCCTTGGACAGGTCGGCGGGGGAGCAGCAGCTTAAAATATAATCGCTCATAATTCTTATCCTTTCGCAAGAAGTTCGCGGTACAATCACATCATAAGCGTAAAGCCTGTCAACGCTTTTTTCAACCTATCCGCGCGCGTGCGCGCTCTACACTGTAAAAAGACGCGCGTAGAGCAGCAAAAGCATACTCTACGCGCGAAAATTTTCCGCTCTACGATTTGTAGAAATCAGCCGTTTTCGGCCTTTTTGCCCCTGGCGTGCTTGCGGATGCGCAGATTGCAGGCCAGAAACACCAGCACCTCGGCCGGGACAAGGATCAGAAACAGCTGCCAGGGGTTGGCCGTCGGCAGCGTAAAATAGACGATCAGAAACAGCGAGGCCACGAAAAGGGCGATCACATACTGCAGATGCCGCGTCCGCTTGAACACGCAGATCAGGATCATATAGACCAAAATCGCCGCGCTGAGCGCAAAGAGGAACAGCCGCCACTCGACGATGTCCATCAGCCAAAGCGTGACAAAGGCAATCAGAAAGGCTGTCAGCGTCCCGATCACGGCGATGGCGATGATGCGCTCGACGCTGTAGCTGACCTGTTCCACCTCGTTCTCCTTCGGCTTTTCCCACTTGTCGTGCGACGAGAGGATAAAGTCCACGCTCACGCCGAACAGCTCCGCCATCTGCGTCAGCACATAGGCGTCGGGAATGGCCTCGCCGCGCTCCCACTTCGAGATGGTCTTGTCGGAGTAGTTCAGCTTTGCGCCGAGCTCGGCCTGCGTCATGCCTATCCCCGTGCGGAGCTTTATGATATTGCTTGCCGTGACAAGCTTCAGTTCGTTTAATTCCATGAAGAGCTCCTTTGCTCTAAAAACCCCAAAGAACCGGATCGCTTGCCTCATTTTATCTGTTCGCCCCCGGCAAGTCAAGGGAAAAAGTTGAAACGAACGGAGCCATCGGCTATAATTAGGAGGAAAGGTTTATGACATTCGCCACTGCGGCGGGAAGGAAAACGCCGCGCGGCTATCTCCGCTGGCTGCGCGCCTTTGGGGCGATGTGCTGCGCGCCGTGCTGCGCGCGCCGTCCGGCGAGCGGCTGCGGACGGCCGCCCGCTGTCTCGTCCTGACGGAGCATCCCGCGCAGGAGCTGCTGCTCAAGGGCTTTCCCGCCCTTGTCGCCGTGCCGGAGAAGCTCTTTCCCACGCTGCGGGAGGCAGGCGCGCTCGCCGTCTTTCCCCGCGCGGCAACGGCGGAGGAGCTTCTGGGCGCCGTCCGCGCGCTCGAGCGGATGAGCGGCCGGCGCTGCGACTGGGACGCCGTCCTCACCGCCTGTGAAAAACAAAACCGACGCAGCGACGCGCTGCTTTCGCTCTCCCATCCGCGGCCTGGCCGGCTCCCGGATCGACACCGCCACCGCCCTGACCGCGCTTGCCGCTCTAGCCGGTGAGCTTTCTGAGAGAAAGGAATAAAGAGATATGAAAAAAAGAGGGATCCTGCTGGGCGCCGCCCTGTTGCTGCTGGCGCTTTTGATCTGGGCGATCGGC
>ONSW01000059.1 GCA_900320595.1 uncultured Eubacteriales bacterium
CTTGTTGTTGCTGCTGTTGGTGAAGGTCACATGGGCCGTATAGTTGACGCCCTCCTGGATGCGGCCGAGCACGCTGTACTGCTGGACCAACTCATCGGTGTAACATACCCAGCCGCCGGCACCGTCTTGGGCAAAATAGCTGTAGATGTCGTCGTGCGTGTTCAGGTATTCCACCATCTCGGTCGTGGGTTCGCCGGTCTGTACCGTGGTCTTGCTCTTGAGCACCCAGCCGCCGTTGTCTTCCACGCTGTTGATGAGCGGAGCGTCCTGAGTGACGCCCTGCCGATTCACACGGATCTCGTCGACGTAGAAGTGCGTGCCGGCCATGAGATCGCGGATTTCGAAGGTGTACCCGGGCGGGATACGGGCGATGGAGCCGAATTCGCCGGCTTGGAAGACCTGGGCCTGAGTGGCAGCCACCGGGATGTAGACGCCGTCCTCATACCGGCAGTAGTTTCCGTCCGGATCCAGGACGTAGTACTTGCCGTACGTGTACTGATACATCTTTCCGCCCGCCGTCTCAAACATAACGCGGTATTCGAACATGTCGCCGTTCTCAAGCATCGGATCGTCGATCGCCTTGGTGATGCGCAGATCGTTGATGCCGTATTCGCCGCACTCGTTCTTGAAGGTGACGATCGGGCGGTTGTCGATCGTGTCGGGATCGCAGGCGTAAACGCCCTGGACGCCGCCCACCTCGGTCTCGTTGATGTACACACGGGGATAGAGGTCGTGGAAGGTCGCGCCGATGCCGAGCTCCTCGGCGTAGTACACCGTGCCCTCGGGCTGCGTGAAGATCGCGGTCTCGCCGGGCAAAAGCTGGAAGGTGCCGTCCTCCGCGAACTCGATCAGGATGTTCTGCGAGGCGACGTTTTCGATAAGGCCGGTGGTGGTGCCGGAAGTGCTGGCCTTCATGCCGTACTTGGCGTTGTTCGTGATCACCCTGTAGGTATCCTGGCCGGGAACATAACCCTCGTCGAGGGAGGTGAGCAGCTTGTATGCCTTGAAGCTGAAGGGCACGTTGGCGTAGCGCTGCTGATCGGTGCCCATCAGTTCCTTCTTGACGGTGAACTGGCCGGACTCGATCGTGGGGATGTTGAAGCGCATCTGCAGGTTCGAGGCGTTCGCGCCGCTCTCCATATAGAACATCTTGAAGCGGTGGCCGGTGAAGTCCTTGAAGGTGTTGCCCGTGAAGTACTTGTCGACCTTGCTGTCGTCCCACGCGGAACCGTCCGGGAACACGCCCGCGCGCCGGAAGGCCTCTTTGAGCGTGATGCTGCGGTCCGGATAATTGTTGACCGTGACCTGGCCGGTCGTGAAGTTGATGCTGCCGTACCAGGCGTTGTGGGTGGCACCGATATCCATCACGAGGACGTCGTCAATGAAGATCCACAGGTCGTCGTCGCCGTTGAACTCGTAGATCATCGGGCTGCCGTTCTGCTTGCCCTCGTGCGGCATCATGAAGCGGTACTCCATGGTCATGCCGAAGTAATAGTCCAACGAGGTGCTTGCATTGGTGTTGGCGGTATTTGCCGTATTCCTCAGCATGTGCAGGCCGGCGCCGTAGGTCGGGTCCTCCAGGTCGTAGGCCAGCGCGTGCGTGCCGAAGAGGTTCAGATACTTTTCATGCGTCGTCGTTGACAGCATGTTATAGGGCATGAACTGCCCTCGGTTGTGCGTGTAGGAATTCGATACTGCGGGAGAGCCGATCTCCTCATAGACCGTGAAGTCATAGGTGCCTCCCGGCGCCGGGGTGGTCGCGCCACTACTCGGGCCGTTCCAGTAGGCGTAGTTGTTGAAGCAGGCGTACTCATAGTAACCAGTGGAGGCGTACACGCTCTCGAGGAATAGGTGGTTGGCGTCGCCGCGGTAATTGGCCCCGCTCGGTGAGAAAAGAGCGGACCCGGACGTGAGCGAGCCGGTGTGATTTCTCCCGGACCAGAAATACGGGATCCCGTTCTGGAGCTTGTAATCGATGTGGGAAGCCGTCAGTTTACCGTTTTCAAATCTTTCGCTGTGCGTGTACTGGGTAATATATTGGGGTGTGGAATAGTCGAACATGTGGATCGTGATGCCCTTGGCGACGCTGTCGACCGTTCTCACGGTATGCAGCTCGTCGGGCTCCACAGCGCCGACCTTCGCAAAGGAGAAGGCCATCGACTCCTCGGTGTTGCAGGGCACTGCATTCATCTCCGCGCCGTCCTGAACGACCTTCAGGCCCTGATAGGCGTTGACGCTGTCGTTCCAGTACTCGATCGTGGAGGTAAACTCCCCGTGGGAACGGCCATAGAGCTGCACGCCGGGGACTGCCTCGGTGAAACACTCATCAGGATCGTCGCAGAGGACCAGACCCGTGGAGGTAGGCCGCAGACACACATGGGGCTCCGCGACGCTGGTGAAAACGTAGTAGCCGTTGTAGTTGCCGTTGCTGCCGCGGCAGAAGCTGACGTACCATCTCGGGTCGACCGCGCTGTGCATCGTCAGCGCGCTGCCCTTTTCATAGGCGTAGACCATCTGGCAGCTGCCGTCTTCGTTGGCCTGTGGCAGGAGGACATAGCTCTCATAGGCGTCGGTCTCTTCGTTGTAGACGTTCTTGTAGATGAAGTAGGCGTTCTGCCCTTCGGCGAAGTCCTTCAGATCCTGCACGCTGATCTTCTCGCCCGAGTAGACCGGAGAGGTATAATCGGTGTCGCGGACCACGCAGAGCGTCATCTTGTTGCAGTTGGCCAGATTCGTGGAGCCGGCCGCGCCGGACCAGAAAAATCCGGTCTCGCTGCTGATCTGATGAGAGGCGTTGGTCGTCCCGCCCGAGTCCAGATACTGCGAGCAGAGATAGCGCAGATCGTCGCCCGTGCCGCCGCTGATCGTCACGCGGCCGTCGCCCGCAGCGGCGACCGTCAGCGGCATGGGTTCTGTGTCCAGACGGATCCCGCCCGCTTCGCCGTTCGGGAGGATCTGCAGATACTTGCCCGCGCCGGCGCCGGAGGTGGCCTTGATGTAATACTGGTTCTCCGTCTCGGGCACCTTTTCAAAGGTCCAGAAGTCAACCGAGGCGGCGGAGCCCCAGTTGTTGGGATCGTCCCAGCCTGCCGGGGGGTTAATGGGCGTCGTGTTGGCGGTGGATATGGGGGTCGTGCCGGTGATGACGTAGGTGTTGTTCTCACGCCCGTCCACGATCACCGTCAGGCCCTGCAGACGGGGCGAGGCGGTGTTGCTCGTGTTGTCCGTGCTCTGCAGCGACTGGCCGTAGTAAACCAGATAGTTGGGGTCGCCGTCCGTGCCGGTACCGGTATAGACCTGGTAGCCCGCCGTCATGACCTTGGCGATCGCCACCGTCATGCCGTCGAGGTTTTCGGTCACGCCGTAGTTGACCACGGCGTAGATCGAGAAGCCCGTCGCCTCGAAGCTGAATTCATCGGCGTTGCCGGCATTGTCGGTAGAAACGCTGGGGAGGATCAGTTCGGTCTTCTCTTCGCCGAAGTGGACGACTCTGACCGCGCTGTCCTCGCCGAGAGTCATCGGATCGTCGTATTCGATGGACACGCTCACGGGAGCGTCGGGCTCGACCGGTCTGCCGTCGGGGTAGTGGATCGTGATGTCGAACAGGCGCACTGCGCGCAGATCGCCGATCACGGCCTCCGTCGCGTTATAGTATTCCTGATACGCTTCGCTGTCGGGGAGGATCTCCTCCGCCGTCAGGTAGGCGCCCTCCGGCAGGTGAGCCGCGGAGGTGTAGGTAAGGGTAACGGTATAGGTATCGCCCATGTGGTCGATCACCTTGGTGGTGATGACTTCCACGATGGCGTAGGTGGAAAAGCTGTCGGAGCTGAAGGCGACCTCGTCTTCCGCGGTCTGCGCATCGGCGTCTTTGGTGACGACGCTGCCGTTGCCCTCGTCGTCCACGTGGACGACCTTGACCTCGTCGGCGTCGGCCACGAGCCGGTCCTTGATGACGACGGAGATCGGGACCAGCGGCTCGACCTCTTCGCCGTCGATATTATAGAAAGTGATGTCCACGGCCTTGACGCTGACGATCGACGCGCTCTCGTTCTCCGCCGTGTCGCTGATCGCGCTCCTGACGGATTCGAGGATCTTCTCGGTCTCGACAATGGCAAGCTTCATCGTGGTGCCCACGGGGAAAGCGCCCTCGGGAGCGTCCACGCTCACCAGGATGCCGTCGATCTCGTCCTCGAAGGTCACAGGAGGCCTGGGAAGTTCGAAAGTCTCTTCCTCTTCTTCGGCCTCTTCGCCGTCGGTGGGATCGGCCGGATCGGCGGGATCAGCCGGGTCGGCAGGCTCTTCGGTCGGCTCGACGTACTCGATGCCCGTCATCACGCCGAACAGCAGCGCGGACAGATCCTTCGTCTGGAACTCATAGTACACGGGCTGCTTCACGCCGTCCACCGTCGGCTCGACACGCTTGATGTCCGCCGCGCGGTACACGTAGTTGCTCTCGCCCAGAGCCCAGAAGACCAACTCCTCTTCGCCCTGGAACAGCTCGCCCTCGACCTTGATCTTCACCGTCTCGCCCGACTTGAGCGTCACCGGCTTGCCGTCCTTGTCGACCAGGCGCACGCCGCCGAACTCGTCGACGTACTCCTTGCTCCGCTTTTCCGTCTGCTCCTCGAGCCACTTCGCTTCCGCGGAGCTCAGCTCACGGATCCCGTACTCGGCGGCGGCCGCCTCGAACTCACCGTTGAGCGTCACGCTCATCTTCTTGCCGTCGCCCAGTCTGAAGAACAGCTCGCTGATCTTCGGCTCTTCCGGCTTCTCGGTGACTTTGGGTTCCTCCGGCGTCTTCGTGACTTCCGGCTCTTCCGGCTTCTCGGTGACTTCCGGCTCTTCCGGCTTCTCCGTCGGCTCCGGCTTCTCCGTCGGCTCCGGCGTCTCGGTCGGCTCCGGCATCTCCGTCGGCTTCGGCGTCTCGGTCGGCTCCGGCTCCTCCGGCGCCTGAGTCGGTTCCGGCGTCGGTTCCGGCGTGGGCTCCGGCGTCGGTTCAGGCGTCGGTTCGGTCCCTACTTCGATTCCCGGTTCCTGCTCCGCCTCGTCGTCGCTCATCGCGATCGCGGGCAGGACCATCGAGTAGGTCGTCGAGAGGACGATCACAACAGCCAGGAACATAGCGAGCAGACGCATCGCCCGGCTGCCTTTTGGGTTAGTGAATAATCTCATCATCGTTTACATTCCTCCTCGAGCGGGGAAGATTTGCTTGCGTTTCTCATGCCACTTTACCAAATTCGCCAAGCGGCCAAACGCGGAATACGATCTTGCCCACGATCTGCTCGGCCGCTACGCAGCCGACCGCAGTATTGCGGGAGTCGATCGATACGCTTCTGTGATCGCCCATGACAAAGATCCTGGAATCAGGAACCTGATACGGAAGCTGAATGTTGCATTCACCGAAGGCCTTTTCCGTGAGATAAGGCTCGTCGATGGCCTCGTTGTTCACGAACACCGTGCCATCCTCCGAGATGTTCACCCAGTCGCCCGGCTGCGCGATCACGCGCTTGATCAGTACGTTATTATTATAATAGAAGGCCACGATATCGCCGGTCTTCATTTCTGTGCCCTTGACCGATACCACGATCTCGCCTTCCGAGAGCGTCGGCGTCATCGAAGAGCCGTAGATCTGCAGTACCGGCATCAGCAGCACCGCGATCAGCACCGCTGCCGCCGCGACCGTCACCAACGTGAAGATCGTATTGCGCAGCGAAAAGACAAAGCTCCTTTTGTATTTCTCATGCCGAAGCTCCGCCTGCAGTTGTTCGATCGTCGGGGGCTGCTTTTCCGCGGCCTCGTTGATCTCCTGGATCTGTTCCGTGTTTTTCGTCGGGTTCATGGCTGATCACCTGCCCCCGTGCGCTTTTTTCCGGTGTTCTTGAGCGCCTCCTCAAACAGGGCCTGCGCCCGTTCGGCGGATTCCACCGCCGCGGCCAGCCTGGCCGTCACTTCCGCGACGCTTTCGGCTTCCTCCGTCAGGATCTTTTTCTTGTCGAGTGCGCTCGCCAGTTCTTCCTTCAGGCCGCGGATCTTTTCGTCTTTTTCGTCGAGCTTCTTTCGCAGCCGCTCATACGTTTCCTGCAGCTGTCTGTTTTCTGCTTCGACCTTTGCGACTTTTTCCTCCGCCGCCGCCACGGCCTGCTTTCCCTCGATCATCATCTCAAGAAGCTCTGTCCGTCGCAGCTTGCGAAGCTCTTTGTCTGTCAAGATGACCCACTTCCTTTCCTGCCGGGATACTGCCTTGCGCCGGTTGTTCGATCTTCCCTTCTCCGCGGGGATTACCCCCTTACGCTTTTCTCCGCCCTGCCCGTTCGACTGAGCCGCCGTTCGGGCCGCAGAGGGCCGCGCCAGGTTCCGTTTGATCGTTTTTTGTATGTGGTCTTGCGCCGTCTGACAGGTGGTTTTTTTGCTCACTCTTCGTCTCTTGCTTTACCGCATTATCAACATGATGTGGTAGTTGAACAGCTTGAATTATCAGTCTAGGCGCAATATTAGCTCCATATCATTTTAATTAATCTGTTTCAAGTTGTCAACAAAAAGATACTTGAAGTTTTCAAAGCAGAAGGCGCATGTTTTGCTTATGATCCACCCTTGCAAACTCATTGTACAATACCGAGCGTCAATAAAACGGACAAAGTTTTTCACCTTTTTGCGCAATCTTTGATTATTTCGAAAAAACGTCTGCCGCGCTTTCTTCCTTATTATAAACATGGTGCCTGCGAGCTGATCTTCCCGCTGACCGGAAGAGCGGAGCGTTCGCCGCTTGACCGCGAGGGCATTTCCTTCTATAATATTATGAAAGACAACTCTTACGGAAAGAGGCGATCACATGGACCGCATCACCAGGATCGAAACCATGGAGAAAAAGCTCAACGCCGCGCTTGCGGCCGTGCACGCGCTGGATCGCGCGCTGGAGGATTATGCCGCCGCGCAAAAGGACATCCGCGCGTTGGAAAAGCACCTGTCCGGCCGGGCAAGGCGCGGCGATCTCGCAGCGGACGGGAACGCTCGGCAAAGGCGCCGAACGCTGTGATTTTTGTCTGAGAAAGATATAAAGAATTTCTTTGGTCACAAGCTCAAGATATACCCTTTCGGCAAAAACAAAACGGCCCCACCTTTGGTGGAGCCGTTTGTTTTGGTGGACGATACAAGACTCGAACCTGCTGGCGCGGGCGCACAGCGCCCGGCGTCCGCAGTCTGATCCGCACGCGGAGCGCGCTCAATTTGAGGTCACAAGTTCGAGATATGCCCTTTCAGCAAAAACAAAACGGCCATCCCTTTCGGGATGACCGTTTGTTTTTGGTGGACGATACAAGGCTCGAATTCAAGATATAGCCTGTTATATCGTGTTAAAGTACATTAAAATAGCTCTTTTTGCTTCTTTCAATGAACTTTTCTGTCCTGTTTTGTCCCTTCTCTTACCTACTTGTGTTAATCTCGTAAGGCTAAAAATAAGTAAAACTTTCGGCCGATATATACCTCTCACAAGCAGGGTGAGAAGAACACCATACTCTGCCACTAAAACAACTGCAGTCCACACCATTATAACCGAAGTTAATTCCTCTATCAACCGGCAATCTTTCCTTTATATCATTTTCGGTGTTTTTCCGGCTTATTTCCCGGCTTAAGGCAGAAGCGCATTGCAAACAGCAGCCGGAATCCCGACAGCTTCACCGTTTGGAAGGAAGGAGATATTCAGCTCAATATTGGCCTCCACATCCCGTGACACAATCCGGATCGTGCCTTGGCAGTTCAGGCTGATCCGTGAGAGTTCTCCCGCATCTGTCATGATCGTGAGCGTGCACGCTCCAAATTCAGCCGGACTGTCAGACAGTTCGGGAAGGAGCGTTTCGATCAGAGAAGAGGTCTTGTCAGAATCCAGCGTGATCCTGTATTGGCGGTTTTTTGCCGTGCCATCGGCGGAATAAGTCCCGTTGAGGCACAGTTCTTTGGCAAGCGGGATCAGTTTCGCGGCTGCTGCGGCATGTTCTTCTGCCGTGCTCAGCACCGTTCCGTCCGTCGTGCAGGCCGCTGCATCCGTAAAATAGACAGTAAAAAGCTTGCCTTTCAGGCCATGGATAAAGCTCTGCTCCACCTTCTGGCGGAAATACGAGAAGCTGTTGTCCAGGCGCAGCGCGCCGCAGTCTGCGCTGACGGCAAGATCCGCCCGTACCGTTTCGGCGCTGTCATACTTCATCCAGGCCGCAATCAAAAGCAGAAAGTCCTCTGTCAGAAGTTCCCCGCTGGCCGCATCGGCATTTGTGATCGCATCCTTTACGGCCGCAGGAAGAACGGGACGCTCCTCGATCGGTCCGGGAACAAGGGATGCTGTGAGTGTAAAAGCCTTTCCACTTTCGGTTATCCCATTGCCGGAGAAGGAGAGCTCTGCCAGATCACCCTCCCGCTCAGTCACGGTTGCCGTCATGCTTTCGGCGCTCAACAGCTCCGCGCTCTCCCCCGCCAGCATCAGGCGGAGTACAGCATCGGCGTTCTGTGCGTCGAGACGCGCTTCATAGCGTTTTTCTCCGCCCTCCCGTTTTACTTCGATCTCGCCCTTCCGGAAAACTTCTCTGGCCAGATTCAAAACCGCATTCTGATCCATGCTGCTCCCTGACACCTCAAAGGCTCGGCCATTCTCAAGATAGACCTTTCCGCCGCAGAAATAAAGCGGGATCCCGTACTGTTCCGTGCACGCCGTTTCCTCCCCTGCGAAATCTCTCAGCAGGCGCCAGGTGGAAACTGCCGCCGTGATGCTGCTGAAGCGCAGGATCAGAAAAAGGGTCAGGAGGATCAGGATCAAGCCGCACGCAAGTCCGGCCAAAAGCTTTTTGTGAGAACGACGCCACTGCCGCAGTTTTTCAAGGAGCGTTGGGGTGCTCCGTGCTTTTTTCTTTCTTCTGCGCAGCCATTTGCTCAGCTTTGCAAGCCCCAGGACAAGCAGTGCAAATATTGCGACCGTACCGGCGATATATACCAGGACCCACCAGGACTGAATCGTGGAAATGAGCGCCATGTTCGCTTCGCTGCCCTCGGCAGAAAAGAGATAATAGCTGCCGAACACGTCCGGATACAGTCGCTGCCATCCCTCGTCCGTATTCAGGTAGATACGATGATTTTTTGTTGAGCCATCCGGAGCGAGAAGACGGATGGTATGCGTATCCAGTCCGTCATCCGGGAAGGCAATGTGCAGCATCTCCTCTACGCTTACGCAGATGGCATAGTCCGGCTCCCCTTCCCGAAAGATCGAACGCAGCTGTTCCTTTACAGTCTGCCTCCAGTTTCCCCGGAAGGAATCGATCGCGTCGTCCGGGATCGGCTGCGTTTCCACCGTCAGCTGATCGCCGCTTTGAAATTGTCCGTCCACATAGACGGCAGCGCGCCCGTCGGCACGCGCAAGCGCGGAGCGGAGCACCGTCTCGTCCATGCGGAAATTTGCCGTTACAACGGTATCGAACCGCAGATCACGCAAATCTGTTTTGTCCCAGACGGCATATGATCCGTCACGTCTCTCCACTTTGGGGAAGACCGATCGGTCAAAGGAATCACCGTAGGAGAACGGGAGCTCTTTCATGACTTCGCCGTCTACGACAAAACGCAGCGTGAAGCTGCGGCACTCCTCCGGCAGTCCCTCCACCGCTGCAAAATCCGCAAAATCCATCGGCTCCGCCTGGCCGTGGATCGAAAGCTTATCCATCCCGGCAAATCCGGCTGGGACGAAGAAATTGTTTTCATAAACGCCCTCACTGCCCCCGGAGATCGCGCCGGCAAACTGCGGGGAATCGAGGATCTCGACCAGGCTGTAGCAGCCGGCAACCAGACTTGAGCGGTCCTCCTCTTTTGCCGCGTCATAGCCGTTTCCGACGATCCCGCCGATATAGCGCTTGCCGCCAAGCGAGCATTTGGCACAGCAATTGCGGATCGTAGCGTAAGAGAGTCCGCAGATGCCGCCGGCATAGTCACCGTCCGAAAGACTGACGCTTCCGTATCCGGCACAGTTTTCAAGACAGCCAAAATCCATCCGCCCGCAGATGCCGCCGGCACAGTCGTTCTTGGCCGTGACAGCGCCGCGGTTGACGCAGTTGAGAATCACCACGCGAAGAGAATAGCGGTTCTTGACAAGCGAATTGCCGGAGGCTGTATTGTCTTCCGCTTCAAGTTCCTTGTCCAGCGCGACGGCTCCGGCGATCCCGCCGGTGTTGCTGTCGCCGCTGATTTCTCCGCTGTTCGAGCAGCCTGTTGTTTTGCCCAGCGTCAGCTCTGCTGGGCTGGCTTTTCCCGAATCATCTGACAGCACATCCGCCTCTTCTGCCCCCGAGAGCAGGCTCATAGCCTGGATCGCGGTGCCGGACAGCGCGTTGAGGTTGTCATTGATATCCTGAAAATCCTCAACCAATTGCTCAGACTCTCCGTCGGTATTCTCTGCAATATTCTTCAGAACAGCGGCCATGGCTCCGACACTCTCGCCCACAGCCGAGCGGAACGCTTCGATTGACGCCGGATCAGCGGGATCAAGCGCATGCACAGCGCCGGCAGCAGGAGCAAGGTAAGAGCCGAGGGAGGACAACTGTCCGACAAGGATATCGGAATATCCGCCCGCATCTTCGATCGCCTTATCGATCGAGCTGCTGAGCGCTGCAAAGCGGTAGCCCAGTCCGGCCAGAAGGTTTTGCGTCTGCTCCGTGACGATGTACGGCTCGGCCAGGCCGACGACGCCGCCGACGGCGCGGCGTCCGTAGACCGCGGCGCTGTTGTCGCAGTCCGCAAGATAACCCTGGCTATGCCCCACAACGCCGCCGACATTATATCCCAGGTGCAGATAACCCACCGTACCGCCGTTCGTGCAGCGCTCGACGAAGCCTGACGAAGTGCCGCAGACACCGCCCGTATCACTTGTGATGCCGGCGTTATCGCTTCTCAGGCTGCGCAGAAAATTCAGGATGCTGCTGGTGTCAAAGCTGTCAAGGCGGATAGACGGATCAACACTCTCGGTATTGACAAAGGCACTGTTCCCACACGCGGCGACCGCACCGTCGTTACTTCCCACGATGCCGCCCGTGCTGTTGAGGCCCATGACGCTGCCGGCACTGTGGCAGCCGGAAACAAGGCCCGATGCCTCATTTTTTCCGACGACGCCGCCTACCTCGCTTTTTGCCGCGACAGTGCCGGTAAAGCCGCAGTTCATAACCGTGCCGCCGTTGCGCCCCACAATGCCGCCGACTGCGCTGTCGTCTCCGGTCGGCGCCACAGTCCCCGTTATGTTCAGATCACGTATCAGCGCGTCTCTTCCTGTTTCCAGAAAGAAACCGCAGGGAGACTGTGCCGCGTCCAGAGACAGGTCATAGATCGTATGACCGCCGCCGTCAAAGCGTCCGTTGAAGATTGGGATCGGATCATAGTCCACATCCGATAGGCTCAGATCGTTGTCGAGAATGACGCTCAGGCCGTCAGACCAGGTGTCAAGCGAGCAGTTCCGGCTCAGCTCGATCAGATCCTCCGCCGTCTGAATGTGGATCTCGTCCGTATCTGCGGCAAAGACGGGCGTCAGCGGGACGAGAGGCAGCACGAGAGCCAGCGCCGCGCAAAGCAGTCTTTTCCCTGTCTTATTCATGGCCATTCCCTCCTTCCGTCGATGCTTCTTTCTTCATCTCCTCGACACGGCCGGAGAGGAGGCGTACATCGACCTCTCCGTCTATCGTGCCGCGGAACATCCCATTGACTGTGCCGCGGATCTCCCCCGCGATCAGTCCGTCAACGGCGACAAGTCCGTTTGTGCGCTGCTCGCGCGAGACATTCGGCATAGAGAAAGATGTCTTTTCCAGGATCTTGCCTCCCAGGATGAGAATCTGCGGCAGTACGAACATGACCAGGATGATCGAAATGATCGTGCCGCGGCCAAGCGCTTCACCGATACCGTTGATTGTGCACTCCGTCGTCAGAAAGCTGATGAGAATGCCGGAAACCGCCAGGAT
>ONSW01000093.1 GCA_900320595.1 uncultured Eubacteriales bacterium
GCTGTCGCCGCCGGCCCCGCCGTCGCCGCTGCTGAGGTTGTTGAAGAGAAGACCGAGTTTGACGTTGTCATGACCAGCTTCGGTGCTGAGAAGATCAAGGTCATCAAGGAAGTCCGCGGCATCACCGGTCTCGGCCTGGCCGAGGCGAAGGCCCTTGTCGAAGGCGTTCCCGCCAAGATCAAGGAAGGCATCTCCAAGGAAGACGCCGAGGCTCTCAAGGCCCAGCTCGAAGCCGTTGGCGCCACTGTCGAGCTCAAGTAATTTTATCGGCAAACGCCGCTCCGTACGCCGTCGGCGCCTTGCGGATCTTTTGCTCCCTGCCTTCCCCGTTTTTTCTTGAGGTACACAAAGTACATCTGCGAAAAAACGTCATCGGCAGAAAACAAAAGCTCTCGCAATTCGCTCTTGGCGCACGAATCGTTGTTTGCCATGATTACGAGACAAGAAAAATCCGGAACGAAAGTTCCGGGTTTTTTTGTTTGTGAGGCCGGGTATGTCTCGATTCTGTCATCCTGAGGAGCAACGTGACGAAGGCTCTTCTTCCTTTTTCCCGGAAAAAGATCCTTCGCTGCGCGGAGTTATGACGCTGTGCGCTTGTTTATGACATTCCATGCAGAAACGCAAATGCACCGCGGCCGATGTTTGGCGGCTTTGTCAATTGCCGGGAGCGTCCGCGTGGGCTATACTGAAACATGAAGTGAATATCCGGTATAATGGGGGCGATCAGATGGGGCCCCGAGTTTCTACCGGGCAGCCCTTTGATCTGTCCGACTACTGGTTTTGTTTCGGCAACCGCCGATCCCATTGCCTGCGGCATCTCCCGGACAATTTGCACCTCGGCTTTGTCTCTTTTTCTTGACATACACAAAGTATGACAGCGAAAAAGATCCTTCTCCGACGCACAAATTCTCTCGGGATCTGCTCTTGACAACGGGATCGTCACTTGCCGTATTGGCGGCGTTTATGCCGCCGTCTGTTCGGATTTTTCGGAGGGCAGGACTTCTGCGCCTCCGTTTTTCTATTTTTACGGGCCGATTAGTGCCGGAAAGGACGAACTAAATGAGCAAAAAGATCTGCAAAGTGCCTCTTTGGGAATGCTCCGCCACTCTCTCCGCCGTTGCGATGGGCAATGTGCCCGCCGAGACGGTCATCCTCGACGCCAGGCTCGTCAACGTCTGCACGCACGAGATCTGCGAGCATATCGACGTTGCCATCCACAGCGGCCGCATCGCCCTCGTCGGCGACGCCAAGCACTGCATCGGCAAGGACACAAAGGTGATCGAGGCAGACGGCGCCTATATCTCCCCGGGCATGCTCGACGGCCACATCCACATCGAATCCTCGATGCTCTCTGCCGGCGAATACGCCCGCAGCGTCATCCCCCACGGCACCTCCGGCATCTTTTACGACCCGCACGAGATCTGCAACGTCATGGGTCTCAAGGGCGTCGACCTGATGGTCAAGGACGCCGAGCGCACCCCGCTCAAGGCCATGCTGACCACGCCCTCCTGCGTGCCCGCCGTCCCCGGCTTCGAGGACTCCGGCAGCACGATCACCTCCGCCGACATCGCAAAAGAGATGAAGCGCGAGGAGGTCGTGGGTCTGGGCGAGATGATGAACTTCCCCGGCATCATCAACTCGGTCGAGGAGACCCACCGCATCACCGGCGAGACGCTCAAGGCCGGCAAGATCGTCACCGGCCATTTCTCGATCCCCGACACGGGGCGCGCGCTCAACGCCTTTATCGCCAGCGGCATCCGCTGCTGCCACGAGTCCACCCGCATGGAGGACGCGCTTGCGAAGATGCGGCTCGGCATGTACGCGATGTTCCGCGAGGGCTCGGCCTGGCACGACCTGCAGGAGGTCAGCCGCTCGATCCGCGAGAGAGAGATCGACACGCGCTTTGCCGTGATGATCTCCGACGACACCCACCCCTACACGCTCCTCAACGACGGCCACATGGACCACATCGTCCGCCGCGCCGTCAGCTTCGGCGTCGACCCGATCACCGCGATCCAGATGGTCACGATCAACTGCGCCCAGTGCTTCCAGCTCGACCACGAGATCGGCTCGATCACGCCGGGCAAGTGCGCGGACATCGTCTTCTCCGAGGGGCTGAACGACTTCCGTCCCTTCCGCGTGATGATCGACGGCGAGGTCGTGGCCGAAAACGGCCAAATGACCGTGGAGTTTGAGCCCTATGAGTACCCGAAGAGCGCGATGAACACGATGCACGTCGGCGAGACGATCACACCCGAGACCTTCCGCGTCCCGACGAAGAAAAAGAAGACCGCGACCGTCCGCGCGATCGAGATCATCCCCGCGCGCGTCGGCGACTATGAGCGGCATGTGACGATCCCGGTCAGGGACGGTCTGCTCGAATCCGACGTGGAGCAGGACGTGCTCAAGACCTTTGTTTTCGAGCGCCACCACAACACCGGCAAGCACGGCGTCGGCTTTGTCAAGGGCTTTAACATCAAGTGCGGCGCGATGGCCTCTTCGGTGGCGCATGACGCGCACAACCTGCTTGTCATCGGCACGAACGACGCGGACATGGCGCTGGCCGCGAACACATTGATCGAGTGCGGCGGCGGCATGTGCGCCGTGCGCAACGGCGAGATCCTCGGCCGCGTCGAGCTGCCGCTCGCGGGTCTGATGAACCCGCTGAGCGCCGAGGAGATGAGCGAAAAGATCGC